>PWYO01000125.1 GCA_003567835.1 Actinomycetota bacterium
CAGGCAATCCTTATTTTACAACAGATACTGCAGCGGCACTCAGGGCCTTAGAAATTGATGCAGAAATCATTTTTAAAGCCACCAAGGTAGACGGTGTTTACAACAAAGATCCCAAACTGCACAAGGATGCAGAAAAATATGAACGGCTCTCCTATATTGATGTGCTGAATCATAATCTCAGGGTAATGGATTCAACTGCCACTTCCCTTTGCATGGAGAATAATCTGCCTATAGTGGTCTTTGACATAAACAAGCCGGGCAATATCAAAGGGGTCATCATGGGCAGAAAAATTGGCACAATGGTCACGAAAGGATAAATGATGAAAGATACAATTTTTAAAGATGCAGAAAAAAAGATGAAGCAGGCCCTTGAAAACACACAGCATGAGTTCAATACCATCAGAACCGGCCGGGCTTCAGCGGCGCTTTTAGACGATATTCATGTTGATTATTATGGGGCAAAAACGCCATTAAAACATATTGCCAATATCAGTATACCTGAAGCCAGGACCATGCTGATTGCGCCTTATGAGCCAAAGTTCCTAAAAGAGATTGAAAAACAAATACTGGCTTCAGATATTGGCATAAACCCCAGCAATGATGGAAAAATTATCAGCCTGCATATGCCTCCCCTCAATGAGGAGAGAAGAAAAGAGCTGGTAAAGCGGGCTAAAAAGATTGCCGAGGAAGGAAAAGTATCGGTAAGAAATATCAGGCGTGAGCTCAATGACCAACTCAAAGAAATGGAAAATGCCGGTGATATTACCGAAGACGACCTCATTTCCATGCAGAAAGAAGCACAAGAATTAACAGATACATATACTGAAAAAATCAATGAGGCCTTGTCATTTAAAGAAAAGGAAATTATGGAAGTGTAGGTAAGCGGTATTGAATTTTATTTCTTCCTTTCTTTGTTCATGGAAAACACCAAAAATTGAAGGCCTAAAAAAGGGAAACATCCCCCAGCATATCGGGATCATCATGGACGGCAATGGCAGGTGGGCCGCTAAAAGAAGGCTGCCCCGGATCATGGGCCATAAGGCAGGGGTTGAGGCCCTGAGACAGATTATCAAAACTTCGGTAAAAATCGGCGTCCGGCATCTGACCGTTTTTGCCTTTTCCAGCGAAAACTGGGATCGGCCGAAAAATGAAGTCGATTTCTTAATGGGGCTTTTTGTCAATTCCTTAAACCGGGAACTTGCATCCCTGAATAAAAATGGGGTGCGTATTCGGGTCATTGGAGACAGGGATCCATCACCCCGGAAGGTCCGCAACAGTTTCAGCAATGCAGAGAAAAAAACGGAGCATAACCAAAAACTGGTGCTAAACATTGCTTTCAATTATGGGGCAAGACAAGAGATTATATATGCGGTTCAAAATATATGTAAGAATGCGCAAAAAAAAGATTTAGACATTGAAGCATTGGATGAGTCGTTATTTTCCTCTTATCTGTACACCAAGCATAGTCCGGATCCTGACCTTATTATCAGGACCAGCGGAGAATACAGGATCAGCAATTTTCTGCTATGGCAGTGTGCTTATGCAGAGTTTTATTTCACCAGGACCTTGTGGCCAGATTTTAGCGCCAAGCATTTTCTGCGGGCAATAAGCGCTTATCAGAAAAGAAACCGTAGATTCGGTAAGGTATAATAATATGAACAGTCTAACCATGATATTACAATATATTTTAGCCATACTTGCTTTTTCTTTGATCATACTGGTCCATGAGTTTGGCCATTTCATTATGGCCAAGCTAAACGGGATTCATGTACAAGAATTTTTTATCGGCCTGGGTCCCAAACTCCTTAAATTCAAGTCACGGGGGGGCACCACATGGGGCTTAAGTGCCATACCGGTAGGAGGCTACAATAAGATTTTGGGCATGGACAGAAATGCCGAAGTGCCCAAGGAGCTGGAACATAAGTCTTATGCCCACAAGCCGGCCTATAGAAAGTTTTTGGTTATTATTGGCGGGGTGGGCATGAATGCTGTGTTTGCGGTGATTCTTATTGCCATTTTTCTGAGCATGGGCATTTTTGTGCCCACCACCACCATCGACTATATTGAGCCCGGCTCACCTGCCCAAATTTATGGTTTTGAAACAGGAGACCAGGTGGTGGCCTTAAACGGCCAGCAGATCGGAACCTGGGAGGAATTTGCCCAGGCCACCAGGGAACACCAGAATGATACTGCCCAATATACCATCATTCGTGACAATGAACAGATTACCATTGAAGCCAGACTGGAACAAAGGGATGGGGCAGGGTACTTAGGCATTGGCCCCCAAGCAACCAGAGAATATCTTTCCCTGGGAGAAATTGTAACCGAAACCTTTTCCATGACCTGGGATATTACCAGGACCTATGCCATGCTTTTCGGCATGCTGTTTAGCGGACAACTTACCTTTGCTGAAGCCAGGCCTGTTTCGCCGGTAGGTGTGGTTACCCTTTTCCAGCAATCCGCAGCCATGGGTTTGCAAAATTTTATTATGTTTATTGCTCTGGTCTCCCTGCTCATTGTATTTGGAAACCTTATACCCATACTCCCACTGGACGGCGGCCATCTGGTGGTTCTGGGCATCGAAAGAATCCGAAAAAAACCTTTGCCCCAGCGGGCAGTGGAAATTGCAAACATGATGGGCATCATCCTTTTGGTCTCTCTGCTGGTAGTCGGTTTTGTTTTTGATATTATAAGCCCGTTTCGCTTACCTAATATGTGATGATAAAAATAAAAAGAAAAAAAACCAGGCAGGTGAAAGTAGGCGATATTGCCGTAGGCGGCAGGAGCCCCATAACCGTGCAGTCCATGACCAAATCCAAGCTGCACCACCGTCAGGCCATTATTGAGGAGATCCGGTCTCTTGAAAGCTGCGGCTGCGAGATTATTCGCATAGCAGTTCCTGACCGGGAATCGGTGGCCAGACTCAAGTCCCTTATCAGCGAGGGTGTGTTTCACGTCCCTTTGGTAGCAGATATCCAATTTGACTACCGCCTGGCTTTAGATTGTCTGGAGATTGGCGTTGACTGCATAAGAATCAATCCGGGCAATATAGGCAAACAGGAAGGCCTGGTAAAAATCATTCAATTGGCAGCCAAAAAAAAAGCTGCCATCAGGATCGGGGTCAATGCTGGATCCCTTAAAAAAGATATACTGAAAAAAAACAAGGGCCATTTGGTTGATTCGATGGTGGACAGCGCGCTGGAAAGCGTTGCATTTTTTGAAAAACATCATTTTTTTAATTTTAAAATTTCAGCCAAAGCGTCTTCTGTGCTGGATACCATCCAGGTTTACCAAAAAATTTCAGACAAGCTTGATTATCCGCTGCATCTTGGCGTAACCGAAGCCGGCCCCCTTCTGCAGGGCAGCATAAAATCTTCTCTGGGTCTGGGCATTCTCCTTTCCAAGGGTATTGGGGATACCATCAGGGTCTCTCTTACAGACCGGTCCCAAGAAGAAGTGCGGGCCGGCTACCTTATACTCAACAACCTGGGATTGAGAAAGTATGGGGTAGACATTGTTTCCTGTCCTACCTGCGGCAGGACCAATACAGATTTAAAGAGTCTGGCCACCGAAGTGGAACATATGACTCGAAACATCACCATCCCATTAAAGATTGCGGTGATGGGATGTGTGGTAAATGGTCCCGGCGAGGCAAAAGATTCCGACTTGGGCATCGCCATGGGCAAAAAGAAAGCAGCCATTTTTGTAAAGGGAAAAGTCATAAAAAGGGTAGAAACAGATTCAATTTTAGATACGTTTTATCAGCAATTGCAAACATTCATAGATAGGTGACCGATGAGATTTTCAAAATATTATATCCCCACGTTAAAAGAAGTACCCAGCAGTGCTGAAATAAAAAGCCATGCCTTGAGCTTGCGCGCAGGTCTGATCAGGAAAGTGGCCGCAGGCATCTATGCGTTTCTCCCAATGGGCCTCAAGGTGCTGAAAAAAATAGAGAATATTGTTCGGGAGGAATTGAACAGAGCTGGAGCCATTGAAATGGTGCTCTCGGTCATGCAGCCTTCAGACCTTTGGAAAAAAACGGAAAGATGGGACCAATATGGACCTGAGATGTTCCGGCTAAAAGATAGAAACCAGAGAGATTTCTGTCTGGGGCCCACCCATGAAGAACTGATCACCTATCTTGCCTACCTGGACATCAAATC
>PWYO01000314.1 GCA_003567835.1 Actinomycetota bacterium
ACCCTTTTCTGCATTTCCTGCTCATCTTTTTGTTCCAGCTCGCCAATCCACTGGCTGCCAATATTGGAGGTCATAATGACCACTGTATTCTTAAAGTCAACCGTCCTTCCATGCCCGTCAGTAAGTCTTCCGTCTTCCATAATCTGCAGCAGGATATTAAACACATCGTTATGGGCTTTCTCAATCTCATCAAGCAAAATCACCGTATAGGGTTTCCTCCTGACCGCTTCGGTAAGAAAACCACCCTCTTCGTATCCTACATAGCCTGGGGGAGCCCCTATGAGCCGGGACACGGTATGCTTTTCCATATATTCGGACATGTCCAGCCGAACCATCGCTTTTTCATCATCAAAAAGGAATTCAGCCAATGCCCGGGTAAGCTCGGTTTTACCTACCCCGGTTGGTCCTAGAAAAATAAAGGAACCGATAGGCCGATTGGGATCCTGGAGTCCTGCTCTGGCCCGCCTGATGGCATTGGATACCGAAGCAATGGCTTCATCTTGGCCAACCACCCTCTTTTTTAGCCTTTCCTCCATATGCAGTAATTTTTCAATCTCGGCTTCCATCAGCCTGGACACGGGTATGCCGGTCCACTTGGAAACAGTCTCTGCAATATCTTCCGGATCCACTTCTTCTTTGAGCATCTTCTGGTCCTTCTGCATATCCGCCAGCGCCTGGTTTTTTTCTTTGAGTTTCTTTTCAAGTTCCAGCATCCGCCCATACCGCAATTCAGCTGCTTTGGCCAGCTCAGCATCCCGTTCCGCCTTATCCGCTTCAGTCTTGGTTTTATCCATCTCTTCCTTGATGGCTCGGATCGACTTTATAATCTCTTTTTCCTGCTGCCAATGCATTTGCATATTTTTACTTTTTTCTCTCAGCTCTGCAAGCTCTTTTTGCAGTTTGGCCATTCTTTCCTTAGAGGCCTTGTCCTTTTCCTTATTAAGGGCCTGCTCTTCTATTTCAAGCTGTTTGATTTTCCTTTCTATTTCATCAATTTCGGTAGGCATGCTGTCAATTTCTATCCTTAACCTGGATGCAGCCTCATCAATAAGGTCAATGGCCTTGTCAGGCAAAAATCTATCTGAAATATACCGGTCTGAAAGCACTGCTGCAGATATCAGCGCAGCATCCTTGATCCTCACTCCGTGGTGGACTTCATATTTTTCCCTTATTCCTCTAAGTATGGCTATGGTATCTTCTACATTGGGTTCTTTTATGAGTACAGGCTGAAATCTCCTTTCCAGCGCTGCATCTTTTTCAATATGTTTTCTGTATTCGTCCAGCGTGGTAGCCCCTATGGCATGGAGCTCGCCCCGGGCCAACATAGGCTTTAGCATATTGGAGGCATCCACTGCACCCTCTGCAGCGCCAGCGCCCACTACGGTATGGAGCTCATCTAAAAACATGATGATATTGCCTTCAGACTTGGAAACTTCTTTGAGTACCGCTTTTAGTCTATCTTCAAATTCGCCCCTGTATTTGGCTCCTGCTAAAATGGAGCCCATATCCAGGGAAATGACTTTTTTATCCTTAAGCCCTTCAGGAATATCCCCTGAAACAATCCTCTGGGCCAAGCCCTCCACGATGGCTGTTTTGCCCACACCGGGATCCCCAATCAGGACAGGGTTGTTCTTGGTTCTCCTGGACAATACCTGCACCACTCTCCTTACCTCATCATCCCTTCCGATGACCGGGTCCAGCTTCCCTTTCCTGGCCAGTTCGGTAATATCTTTTCCATACCTTGCCAAGGCCTGGTATTTTTCTTCAGGGTTTTGGTCCACGATTCTCTGGTTGCCCCGGATCTCCATCAATATCTTGTATATCCGGTCTTTGGTAACCCCCATAGACTGCAGGGCCTGTCCCACGCTGCCCGTACTTTGGGCCATAGAAATCAGGATATGCTCAATGCTTACAAATTCATCCTTTAAGCTTTCCGCCTCTTTAAAAGATTTATTGAGTATTTCATTCAGGTTGGGTCCAAGATACAGCTGCGCTGCTCCCCCGCTTACCTTGGGCTGCTGATTCATAATCCCATTTAATTTATTTTGTAAAGCTTTGGCATTTGCGCCCAGCTTTTTAAGTATGGGATAGACCATACTATCCTTATCTTCCAATATGGCCTGCATCAGATGGACATCTTCCACCGACTGGTGCCCGTTCTCTGAGGCCAAACTCTGTGCCTTAGACAGCGATTCCTGGGCTTTAATGGTAAACTTATCTATTTGCATTGAAAAAAGTCACCCCTTTCTATACAACCACGCTTGATCTTGGATTTTCATTGTATGTTTTTGCAAAATCATCCAGGTATTTTTTCTGCTCCTCGGTAAGGTTCTCGGGCAGCATGATTTTTACCTTGGCATAAAGGTCTCCTTTACCGGAACCCTTTAGCCGGGGCATTCCTTTGCCTTTAAGCCTTAATGTTTTACCACTTTGGGTCTTGGGAGGAAGCTTTGCCAATACCCTTCCTTCAAAGGTCGGAATGTCTATTTTTGCCCCGTATAAGGCCTCCTTGATATTAACCGGTACCTCGCAGTAAAGATCATCTCCTTTTCTGGTAAAAAAAGGATGCTTGGAGATATTTACAACCAGGTAAAGGTCACCGCTGGCGCCCCTGCCTGCTGCGCCTTCTCCGGTTAATCTGATCTTGCCTCCGTCTTTTATGCCCTTGGGGATTTTGACATTAACGGTTCGGGAGCCTTTTTCTTTCTGCACCCTGATAGACCGCTGCGTGCCGTAATAGGCTTCCCTTAGGGTAATGCTGATATCTGACTGCAAGTCCTGCCCTTTTGCCTGGGCAGTCCGGGCTTGCCGGCTGTTTCTAAAACCGGTTCCAAAGCCGCCTGTCTGCTGGCCTCTGCCCGTCTGGAAACCGGAACCAGCGCCGCCTGCACGGCTTCCAAAAAACATCTCAAAGAAATCAGAAAAACTGCCGCCCAGATCGCCAACATTAAATCCTTGGCCGCCGAAATCATAGGTATAGGACTGCTGCCCTCCTCCTCCCGGCCAGCCGGCGTTCTGATACTGTTTCCAGTTTGCTCCAAGCTGGTCGTATTTCTTTCTTTTTTCAGGGTCCTTTAACACTTCATAAGCTTCCCCGACTTCCTTAAACTTATCCTCAGCCGCAGGGTTATCCTTATTGGTATCAGGATGATACTTTCGGGCCAGTTTCCTGTATGCCTTCTTGATCTCATCCTGAGAAGCACCTTTGCCGACACCTAATATTTTGTAATAATCTTTATATTCAACCATATATAATCACCCGCAAATGTTTAGAATAATACCAGCCCATAGCTTTTTAAGGCTATGGGCGGGTAAACGATACAATGTTCCTTTTGGCAGAAGCTTATTTATCACTAATAGCAATTTTCTTTGGTTTTTTTGCTTCTGCTTTGGGTATAGCAACCTTTAGAACACCGTCTTTATAAGACGCTTTTATCTGGTCTTCTTTGACCGGAACACCGATATTAAATGACCTGTAGAATGAACCATAGCTTCTTTCTACCCGTACATAGTCTTTCTCTTCCTCTTTTTTCTCCTGCTTCCTTTCACCTTTTATAATCAGCTGGTTTTCATCCACAGATACATCAATATCCTCCATGTTCATACCAGGAAGATCAGCCTTAATGGTAATTTCCTTATCTGTCTCCCTGATATCCACTTGTGGCGCCCAAACAGATGATGTCCGCTCTCTGGGCCGGTCAACGTCTTCAAACCATCTTCCGATCTCATCTCTCATTTGTACCAGATCACTAAATGGATCCCATCTTACAATTGGCATAACAATCCTCCTCTCTGTTTCTCTTTTTTACTTTTCGTCATCCTTTGCTTCAAACTCAGCATCGATGACATCGTCTTCGTCCTGGCCTCCCTGGCCTGATTCCCCCTGCTGTCCGCCAGCCTGCTGTCCGCCAGCCTGCTGACCGCCAGCACCAGGCCCCGCTTGGCCAGCACCTTGTTGTGCATAGAGCTTCTGCGAAAGTTCGTTTTGCATTTTCTGCAGTTTTTCAGTTTCTGCTTTCATCTGTTCAATATTATCGCTTTCGGACGCTTTTCTTGTAGCCTTAATCTGTTCCTCTATTTTGGTTTTCATATCTGCAGGAACTTTTTCACCCAAATCCTTTAAAAGCTTCTCCGAAGAGTAA
>PWYO01000139.1 GCA_003567835.1 Actinomycetota bacterium
GAGATGGAAGAGTAAAAAAACATGCCCTCTTTTTAAAAGGGCATGTTTTTTCCTGCTAGGTTCTTGTGAATCTCTGGGTTACCTGCCGTGTATCATATTGGCAAACCGGATAATCTGGTCGGTATAGGTCGGTGACGGGGCCCACCTGCCATTGAAGCAGTTCACGGTGCTGTCCCCATTGTGGAAGTGGTTGCTGGTATAACGGGAATTGTATTTGGGAGAGCAATATTTGTTGATGGCCGAAGGATAGACATACCAGGCAATATGCACAAAGTGGGCCAGCACACCCAGGTTCTCATTATCAAACCTAAGACCCACTCCCTCAGGGCCAACCACGCCCAGACCGGCGAAATTGTTCCACTCTGGTTTGGCTACACCGGTGTACTCCAGAAATCCGGTCTCATGGACCATCTGCGCCCACGCGATGTCGGCCCTGACATTAAATTCTTGCCCCCACTTGATATATAATGGCGCGAGCCGCCTAGCCCAACTGACCTTGGAAGATCCCCGCACCTCAAATATACGCACCAGCTGATCCTCTGTAACCGGCAGGTATCCAATCATGCTGGTGGCATTGCTGATCCGTTCGCTGGCAGCCGGCGCGCTGCTGGCCGCAGGCTCTGCAGTCCCCCCGGCGGCGACATTGACTTTTAGTTTTGTATGGCTCCAGCCCAGTTCCTGGTTATGGGCATAAATATAAAGGGTATTGGTGCCGCTGGACAGCCGGCCGGTATTGATGGAAAGTTTAAACCCTGAACTGGTGAAATTGGATTTGCCGTATTTTGCAGCCACATCCGGCCTGGAGATCCCATACTGGGCTACCCCCAGCATATTTTTTTCTCCGGCTGCGGGCCCATTGTACACATGGATGGCGGTAATGCCCGTTGAGCCGGTGGCACTTTCTTCTATGGCCCAGCCGGACAGCTCAAAACTGCCTGAGACATCCTGCCCGGATTTGGGGGTATCGATATTAATAACGGCTTTGGCCTTCCCTGAACTTGCTGGGGCGGCGGCGGGCACATCTGCTTCCGGCGCTGCAGCCGGCTGTGTGGAGCCCCCGTAGGAGATATCCACCGTGGTATGCTTCCAGCCCAGGTTCTGGTTATAGGCATAGATATACAGGGTATGGTTTCCATCAGAAAGCTTGGCGCTGTCTACATCCAGGCGGAACCCGCTATTGGCCAAATTGGCCTTGCCGAAATAATCGCCAACATCGGTCCTGGAAAGCCCGTAGGTGGCAATGCCCAATAGGTTTTCCTCCCCATTGGCTTGGCCGTTATAGATATGCACCGCAGTAATCCCTGTAGAGTTTACCGCGCTTCGTTCCACAGCCCAGCCGGTAATGCTAAAATTGCCGTCCACCTGCTGCCCTTTCTGGGGCTGGTCAACATTGATGAGCACACGCTGTACCCCGGAACTGATATAGCCGCTATTATTGTCCGTATCCGCCTTGAGCAGCATACCGTCGGTTTGGGCTTCCTGGCTGCCGGGGTTATCCCCATTGGCCACATTGACCCGGATGGTGGTATGCTTCCAGCCCAAAGCACTGTTATGGGCATAAATATATAGGGTTCGGGTGCCGTTTTGCATCTTGGTTGAATCGATATTTAATTGGAAACCGCTGTTGGTAAATCCGCTTCTGCCGTATGCGCTGGCCACATCATCCCTGGGCAAACCGTATTCGGCAATTCCCAGCAGGTTTTGCTCTCCATTGGCCCTGCCGTCATAGACATGTACCGAGGTAATCCCGGTGGTATTGGCCGCGCTCTGTTCAATGGCCCATCCGGACAGTGCAAAGTTTCCGGAAACGGTCTGGCTTACTTTGGGCTCATCTACAGTGATGATCACTTTTCTGGGCCCAGTGCTTTCATAATTGCCGTCCGCTGGTTCAGTGGCCGGCAATGCCTGGGGATCGGCGCTGCCCTGTGCAGGGGTATCCAGTTGCTGGCCCGAACCATCGCTTATGACATTGACCTTTGCCGTGGCATAGGCCCAGCCCAGCTGCTTATTATGGGCATAGACATGGATGACATGGGTGCCCTTGGACAGCCGGTTGCAGTCAATGGTCAGGCTGAACCCGCTGTTGGCAAACGCCGGATTGCCGTATTTTTCAGCCACATCCGGGCGGCGGTGCCCGTAGTCAGCGATTCCGATCAGGTTCTTGGACCCGGCTGCGGGCCCGTCATAAACATGTACCGCATCGATTTCCGGAGAATTGATCCCCCCTTGTTCCAATGCCCATCCGGTAAGCTCATACTGGCCTGAAATGGTCTGTCCTTCTCCAGGGGCGTCAATATGCATCTGTATTTTTTGGGCCACATACTCCTGGCCTGCTGCTCCAGGGGTGCCCCCGGCTGTGCTTGGCTTCATATTTTTGGCATAACTATGGATGCCGTTAAAAAGTCCCCTGGCAGCCTTGTCCAGAAAACTGCTGTTTTTTAATAATTTTGCCTCTTCAACATTGGACAGAAATGCGCATTCTACCAGGGCTGCAGTCATATTGGTATTCTTGATCACCCTGAAATTGGCTGATTTGACCCCCCGGTTGGGCCTCCCGATGGCACCAACCAGATTGCTCTGTACAGCGGTGGCAAACTGGCTGGACCCGCCCACCCCATTGGCGCTCCAATAGGTCTCGGTGCCTGCAGAGGCTGGGGAAAGGGAAGCATTGTTATGGATGGATAAAAAAAGATCGGCCCCGGAACGGTTGGCCGTTTTGGCAATATCGTCAAGGCTCATATAGGTGTCATCGGTCCTGCGCATGATCACCCGATAGCCATTGTTTTCCAGTAAGTTTTTCAAGCGCATGGCAATGGCCAGGTTGACATCACTTTCCCTTAAGCCATTGTGCACCGCCCCAGGGTCTCTGCCCCCGTGGCCGGGGTCCAGGAAAACGGTGATGGCTTTGCTGGCATACAGTTCTTTTTGCCCCAAGCTGATAGACAGCAGGCAGACTGAGACCACTGTTACCAATAGGATTAAAAGGGCTTTCTTAAAAAAATTTGCTTTATCCATAATCGCTTTCCTTTGCTTGTATTTTTTTAATCTTTGATCCAGCTTTCATCCCTGAATTGGGGGCTGCTGATATCCAGCTGGCCCAATAGCTCCAGCCGCTCTCCGTCTATAAAAAAGGTGACCGTATTGACTTCCTCAAATTCGGTCATGGTATTGACAATAGAAAAGACCAGCAATAGGTCCACCACATTGCTTACAAACCGTTCATCCACAAATTCCCGGCTCAAGTCCAGCTCGATATTGCCTTCACTGAAGCTGATGCGGTTGACTCTGGTGCCTTCGGGCATCAGCTTGATATGGCCCGGCTGAAGGGGGGGTTTGGAAAGCTCCATAAAAGCAGAAAGGTATTTATGGGTGGCAGAGATCATCCGTTCTTCGCCTACCAGATGCTCAACCTGGGCATCTGCATAATAGACTTTGATGGTCATGGGTTCGGCTTCCTGGGTGGTTTGGTCTTCCTGGTCTTTTTCATTATCGGCTGTTTCCGTCTGGGGGTCTGGATCATCTGGGTCTTCCTGGACCTCCTGGGGTTCTGCCTGCTCTTGCTGGTCCGGGGCTTCCTCTTGGGGATCCTGCTCAGAGCCCACGGTTTGCCCCGTTTCTGTTTCCACATCAGAGGGGGTCTGCCTGCCGGCTACATCCACCTTTTCTAAGCCTTCAGGACGGGCGCAGGAAGCCAATAAAAATATGCATAGCAAACATACACATAGGATGGGGAAAATAAGGGTGGCCTGACTATAAGAAGTTTTTTCTTCCTTGCTGCTGTTCATGACCATATTTTGAACTTTTATATTACTGTATGTTTGCTATATATATTGCTACATTACTAAAAAAACTGTATATACTTTTTTATAATTGCATAAATATGCTGGCATGTCAACTTTTTTTTGGCAATTTGTTTCCAAAATTCTTTTTTTCTGTTCTTAAAAAAACTTTGGAGCCGGAAGCTTTGGCATCTTTTCACATGCCAGGGCGAGCCCTGCTGCTATTTTGAAAGCCGCAGCCTTTATATCAGATATTCAACCATTGGACTGCCGGCTTATATATTTTTTTATATACGCACAGAATTTTTCAAAATCTTCGAGGTTCTGGAGCACACCATCAATCTTTTCAATATCCATCA
>PWYO01000197.1 GCA_003567835.1 Actinomycetota bacterium
AACCATTTTATGAAATGCCCTTACTGTTCTAAGCTATACTGGCATGGCTCACACTGCCAGACCATTAGCCGCACTCTAAATGCCCTTTAATGTAGATATTTTTCACAGCAAACATTATAATACACATAGAATATTGTATAGAGGTGTGTGCAAATGGGAAAAATTTTAAACTTTTTTTATAATATCCCAAAATTTTTGTTTGTTGCTTTGTATCGGTTGCTGATTCGGATCAGGGTTTTCAATAGGAAAAACATTCCTATTGAAAAACCTGCTATTCTGGCCATCAACCATACCACCGGGGCCGACCCGGTCATTATATTGACTGCCATCAAAAAAGAAATCTATTTTCTTGCAGATGGTGACAATTTTAAAAACCGTTTTATCAATTTTTTTATGCGGAAATTCACCAAGAGCATCCCTTTGTTTAAAAAACAATTTAATAAAAATACGAAAACCTTCAAAGAACTTTTTGCCCTCAAAAATGGTAAGAATTTTTTTTACGGCATATTTCCTGAAGGCAGGTTAAACAAAAAGGGTAAAATTTCAGGGATGGATAAGGGGGCTGCATACCTGAGCTACAAAACAAAGCTTCCAATTATACCCATCTATATACATAACATCATAAAAGGGCCTGATACAAACTGCTGGCTGGGCAGAAACAGGGTGCTTGAAGGGGTTTTCGCTCTGATCATCAATACTTTTAGAAAAATTAATATTTTTATCGGGGAACCCATTTACCCGATTGCCAACAATATTATAACCGATGTAAAAGGCCTAACCGATAAAAAGACCTACAGACATATTATCGATGAAATTCATCAGGCTTTGGAAAAAGAATTCTTCTTGCTGGAATCTGAATCAGAAAAATTCAACCCTACATCCGAAGATATAGAAGACCATATAAAAAAGACCGGCAACCGCTAATTCTTTTTTAACCTCAATTGGGCCGAAAAGGGAGGCTTTCCATTTCCCTATATCTAGGATGAACCCTAAAATATTTTCTGTTGGAGGAAGGGCTAAGCAAACTGCTTTCATGGTTGATTGTTTGTCCAATACAAATCATAGGATCTAATATTTTTTCAGAACCTATTGGCAAAAAAGGCTTTCAATACCTGATCATAAAAGATGTCCGAGCTGCCTTAGCTGAATGTTGGCTGGGTCAGGCGAATCATCAGGCAGGACAATCTCCAGCACTTACATGCATATATAAGATCAACTGGAGGTATGGGGTGCAGCTTTAAATTTTTGGTGTGCAAAGAAACCTGTGGCCATCCTTGCTGCACCAGAACTTGTCCTGAGCAAGCGCTGGTCCAAAGAGATGACTGAGGTGTGACCCTGGATAAGTCGAAATGCATCGGATGCAGTTTTTACTGGAAGGCCTGTGCACCATCATCAAGATCGGCCGCGCGTGTGAAAACCCGGTTACTTATGCAGAGGCCAACACAGAAACATACAGGCATTTTAGCAAACTGGGGCTGTCTTTGGCAGCAAAAACAGCAAAAACAGAAAGGCTTTGTTTCTATCAAAAAAAGGTTCCCTTCCGGTAAAAATGTTGAAAGAAGCAATGATTTTTACCACTGCCTGGGGCAGGGCGTTCATGCAGCCGCCTCCAAATACGGCGGAAGTGATTTTGCCTTAACCTATGGAGGAAATGAAATGCCCGGCTGCCATAGGGGCCCGGCGTCCCATATCGGATACCTTGTAGGCGCAAGGCACAGCCATCTTGACAATGCCGGCTACAGCATAGACCAGAAAGAACTGGCAAAAAATGATTGAACCCCCGCGCAGCTGGGAGATAAAATCCTTGAAGAAGAAAGGTGGAGGCAGATATTGTCCTCTCTGGTGGTATGCTTTTTTGCCAGGGGAATTTATAAACCTGCTTTGGTGTGTGAAGCTTTAAAAACGCTGGGATACCGCTTAAAACAGGAAAACCTGTTCCAAGTGGGCAAAAAAATCCACTCCGAGAAGTATCGATTCAAAAAGCAATGCGGCTTCAGTCTGGACAAGCTTTCTTTTCCCCAAAGAATTTTTCAAACGGATACACCTGCCGGAAAGCTTGATAGAAATTATATGAAAGAAACCATCAATCACATATGGGAAAAAATCTAATCGACTTGGCTCTAAGCCGTTTTTATTTTTTTCCTTTGAGCCCGTACCCATAACCGCCTCTAAGTCCCTCAAGGGTGTGATTGACCATAAAAGCATTGGGGTCTATCTTGGAAACTATCTTATTCAGATTATATAGCATGGCCTCCCTGCAGATCACATTGATGATTCGAACCCCGCCTTCTTTTCCTGTCCCTTGATAGCAGGTAGCCCCAAATCCTTTTTCCCTTAACATGGCTTCAATTTCTACACTGTGTTTCTTAGAGATTATATTGGTACTGATAAGATCCCGGGAAAGTTTCTCAGAAATCTTGATGCCGATCAGCGTACCGGCAGCAAACCCTGCTCCATAAGCCAAAATGCCATAAAAATTGTCCAGATCTTGTACCACCCGGGCAATTACAGCAATAAAGATGGTTACTTCAATAAAACCTATCACCGCCGCAAATATTTTTCTTCTCCGGATGATCATATTAAATCTGATGGTACCCAGGCTTACATCTACCACTCTTCCTATAAAGATAATCGGCACCCATATAAGCATATCCATCTGTTAATCACTCCTGATTTTGTTAAGTAATAATACTCTTCCCGCCATTGCTTGACCGTAGCCTTGGCTGGAAGATGCAAGAGGAAAGCTGATGACAAAAGCATGTTGGTCATAATGATTTACCAGCTCCTTTATTTTGGCCAAATGTCTTTTTCTGGTAACCATTCTTATTATATGCAATTCTCCAACCATTTTCGAATCATAGCAACAGGATACCTTAAAACCCTGGTCCTTCAGCAATTTTTCCATCTTTCGGCTGTCCTTTTTAAAGGTGATGCAGGTGCTGTACATGGAACGAGACAACCTGTCCGAAACAATCAAGCCCAAAAAAAGACCCAAAACCAATCCCAGGACATAGGCTATAGCCATAGCCGTATGGGTGGGGTTTCGCACAATCCTGGTCAGTACCGCTATAGAAATGCCTGCCTGTACAACCCCGACAATTGTCCCCACAGCTGTTTTTAGTTTTATGCTGGACAGCCTAAAAAAACTGAGGGCTGCAGCCACAGTCATGGCCAGAAAAATAAGCAAAGACCAAAAAACGATCAGCATCAACATTGTCCTTTTGCATGGTTTACAATAAGGGCAATATGATACCGGTTATTATGAAAAAAGCAAGTAGCACTATTTTGTTTCAAAAGACAGCTTTCTGCCCTCAGGTCCGGTCACATCAATATAGACCTGATCTCCTTCTTTGACTTCACCGTCTAAAATTTTTAGCGCCAATACATTTTGAATCTCTTTCTGTATAACCCTTTTTAGAGGTCGGGCACCATAAACAGGATCAAACCCTTCTTTGGCCAAAAACTCTTTTGCCTGCTCACTGATTTCCAGGGTCAGCCTTTTGTCTTTTAATATATTCTTTAGATAGGCAACCTGTATTTCCACAATCTGCTTGATCTGCTCGATGCCCAGCATGTGGAAAATAATAATGTCATCAACACGGTTGATAAATTCTGGCTTAAAATGGTTCTTTAGGGCATCCATGACCCTTTTCTGCATTTCCTGCTCATCTTTTTGTTCCAGCTCACCAATCCACTGGCTGCCAATATTGGAGGTCATTATGACCACTGTATTCTTAAAGTCAACCGTCCTTCCATGCCCGTCGGTCAGTCTTCCGTCTTCCATAATCTGCAGCAGGATATTAAACACATCGTTATGGGCTTTCTCAATCTCATCCAGCAAAATTACCGTATAGGGCTTCCTCCTGACCGCTTCGGTAAGAAAACCTCCTTCTTCGTATCCTACATAGCCTGGAGGAGCTCCTATGAGCCTGGACACAGTATGCTTTTCCATATATTCGGACATGTCCAGCCGAACCATCGCTTTTTCATCATCAAAAAGGAATTCAGCCAATGCCCGGGTAAGCTCGGTTTTCCCTACCCCGGTTGGCCCCAGAAAAATAAAGGAACCAATAGGCCGATTGGGATCCTGGAGACCCGCTCTAGCCCGCCTGATGGCATTGGATACCGAAGCA
>PWYO01000233.1 GCA_003567835.1 Actinomycetota bacterium
AAGGGCATTTTGCTCTGTTTTCTTGCATTTGGGGCAGCCGGTTCCCAATATTTGTACTTTCATATCGCGTTTCCTCCTGTCATCATAAAGTTCATAAAACAAACTCGTTCATTTATCCAAAGAAATTTCCAAAAAACATGCCCACCGCAGTAGACATCACCACCACCAGCAGAACATAGGTCAATGTCTTTTTGGCCCCCATGACCCTGCCGATGACCACCATATTGGGCAGGGAAAGAGAAGGGCCTGCCAGAAGAAGGGCAAGCGCAGGACCCCTGCCCATGCCCAGGTCCATCAAAGCCCGAATGATGGGAACTTCTGTCAGCGTTGAAAAATACATCAGAGCCCCAAATATGGAGGCCACAAAATTGGACCTAAGGCTATTGCCTCCCACCCAACTTTCTACCACTTCCTGGGGCAGAAAATATTGGATAATACCTGCAATGAATACACCGGCCAGCAGTATGGGGAAAATCTGCCAAACCAGCCTGCCTGTTTCTTTGAGCCAGTGCTTGATTTCCTCTTTTTTGAAACCGATGATGAGGATGACTATGAGGGCTGCCAGGCAAATCCCCGCATAGATCCACATCTGAGCAGCACCAAATACCAGTATGCCCAGCAGAGAAAGGAAGAATATAATGCTCATATATTTCGGCTTGGGATGCTCTTCTGCACACAAGGAAGCTTCAAAATTGCCGTCGCCCTGCAGCCTTTTTTCTTCCTTGATCCAGATAAGAGACATAATCAGACCGATAACCACTGAAAACAGGATGGCCCCCACCGCCCTGGCCACCCCCAGATCAAAACCCAAAAGCCTTGCCGTATAGACAATGGCTAAAATATTGATGGCCGGGCCTGAAAAAAGAAAGGCAATGGCCGGCCCAAGACCTGCCCCCCTCTTTCTGGTGCTGGCAAAAAGAGGCAGTATGGTGCAGGAGCATACCGCAAGAATGGCGCCGGAAACAGAGGCTACGCTGTAGGAGAGCCATTTTTTTGCTTTGGGGCCAAAATATTTCAATATGGCCCCCTTGGAGATGAACACAGCTATGGCCCCGGCAATAAAGAAAGCAGGAATCAGACAGGTAAGCACATGGGCAGACAGGTATTCGGTGAGCGCAAACCAGCCGCTTCTAACCGCTTGGATCAATACCTCCATTAGCCATCACCTATCCATTCCTGGATGCGCCTTTTGATTTCATCCCTGGTTTTGCGAAAAACCTCCAGCCTCTGTTCTGGTCCCGCGAAGCCGCGATCAGGATCAGGAATGGACCAATGGATGTATTCTCCTTTGCCCGGAAAAACAGGACAGGATTGCTTGGCATGGTCGCAAACGGTAATCATATAATCAAAATGCTGCCCGCTAAATTCCTCAACGCTTTTTGAGCGGTTTGCAGATATGTCTATGCCCTGTTCGGCCATCACTTGGATGGCAAAATCATTGACCCTGGTGGGGTTTAACCCTGCACTTTGCACCTCCCACTGGGGCTTCATTTGTTTCAAAAATCCTTCAGCCATTTGACTCCTGCATGAATTTCCGGTACACAGCACCAATACTTTCTTCTTTTTCATATTAAAACCTACCTTTTGCAAATAGCATGTCTGTCTGTTTTTTGAATCTTTTTCAGATCTTCTTTTATCTGGGGATCCTCTTTGAGCCGGGCATGGAGCAGGCCGATGATTGTTTTCGCTTCCTGATCCATATCCTGGGCAAGCCGGTAGTTTACCCACAGTCCCTCTTTCTGTGATTCCACCAAACCTGCTGATTCAAGCAGGCGCAGATGGCTGGAAATAGTCGGCTGGGAAAGCCCGATCACCTTTTTAATCTCGCACACACAAACGCCCGGCCGGCAGTGTAACAGCATAAGCATGCGCAGCCTGCCTTCATCAGCGGCTGCTTTTAATATTTTGGTTGTTCCTTTTAGGTCTTTCATTTCCATCTTGCCCCATTATACTTATATATTTAGATATGTCAATATAGTTTCTGCTTAAACATAAAAATTTGATTTTCATTTCGTTTCATGTTTAATATAATGATACATCATGGTACAAAGAAGAAGACATCCAAAAAGAGCCCGAAATTATACCTACCTCATTTATGTGGTAGCAGTGTTTGCCGTGCTCCAATTTTTTGCTTTGAGGGTTTTTCACCAAGAGCAGGTCACCAGGCCCCCCGGCCGTCTTTTTGAAGGCCAGCAACTGCCTATCGGTGAACTGACTTTACGTTTCACAGATGACCGGCTGGAGGAAACAGAAAGAAGAATCATTGAACAGCAAGAGCCTGAACAGGGTCCAGAAGAACAGGAACCCGCCCCAGCGGAGCCGCCGGAGCCTGAAACAGAGACAACAGAAATGGAATTATCCGATATTCAAAAAGAAATCGTGTTCCGGGCCCTGGAAATGCTGGAAGAAGGCTGGGTTTATGGATATGAGCTTTTTCCGGATTCCGGCTACCCGGAAGAAAAAATTGCCATCTCTACAGATGTGATTGCTGTTGTGCTAAGAGACTGCGGATACGACCTCATGGAAAGCATCTATGAAGACATGGTTGACCATACAGGATCCTACCCCATGCATTTTATAGGAAGGGATAACCCGGTCCGTCATATTGATTTCAGGCATGTGTTTTTCCAGCAGACCTATTTTTCCAGGCATGCTCTGGTCCTCGATGATACCTATGACCCTGATTATGAAAACAACCACATCCAGTGGCAGGCCGGAGATCTAGTCTATTTCCAATTTGATGCAGACAGACCCCACCAGGACCTGGGGGGCATTGTCTCACCCAATACCAATGACCGGGGGGACCCCCTGGTGATTATGATCTCCGGAGATTTGGAACAGATCAGTGAAGTTGATGTGCTCACAGAGTATGACATTGCCGGACATTACCGTTATCCTTATCCTGAGGAAATGCAGTAATTATTTTTTCCAGAATAAAAAAGGGTTAAAATTGGTTTTATAGTCATAGTGGTCTACTTTTTCTTTGTTTTTTAAGACACCCACCACCTTGTATATAACCGGCGTAAACAATACCTCCACACCCACCTTAAACAAATAATTGGATATGATAATGGAACCGATAAGGGGCCAGCTGTACAGTCCGCTGAAGGCAATCAGCACAAACACCAGTGTATCAATGGCCTGGCCCATAACCGTGGATCCGATGGTCCGGGCAAACAGCCATTTTCCCGAGGTTAAAAGTTTTAGCTTGGCCAGTACAAAGGAATTGGAAAAAGCGCCCAGAAAGTAGGCAATCAGTGAAGCGGTGACAATCCGGGGGGTTTGGCCCAAAATGGCCAAGTAGGCCGGCTGCAGATCCCAGCCCTCCGCAGGCCTGATAAAGCCGATGAAGGCCAGAACCAGAGACATCAGCAATGCACAAAAAAAGCCGATCCATATAATCTTTCGGGCCTTGTTGTACCCATAGACTTCAGTGAGTATATTGCCCAGGATATAGGAAAAAGGGAAAAGTATGGTGCCCCCGTCAAAGGTAAACCGCCACATCTCTACGATTTTGGTAGAAGCAATATTGGATATGAGCAGCACAGCCACAAACAGGCCCACCAGCAGCTCGAGGTAGTTGTAATCTTTTTTTTCCATGGTATAGGTATTCTACAACAAGTATGCTCCATTGGTAAAATTTTAGCCTCTGATGATTCGGGCTCGTTTTTCAATGCAGGCTCGCTTCTGCCCCCGAATGCTTCCCATCTGGGCCACAGAACAGGTTCTTTAAATGCGCGTACATCAAAAGGGCAGAGCCCAAAAGGTAAGCTTGTTTGGGATTAGCCAGTTGACGAACACTGCATTATATTTTAATATTCAAATGTGGAGAAAAGGGATTCAATGGAAAAAGATAATTTTTACAATCTGCATGCGGAAGTCTGTAAAACCCTGGCCAATCCCAGGCGGCAGGCTATTATTGATGCCTTAAGACACGGAGCGCTTAAGGTCAACGACCTTATTGCAAAAACCGATATCCCGCAGGCAAATCTTTCCCAGCATCTGGCAATCCTGCGGTCAAAAGGGGTGGTCAATACCAAGAAGGACGGCAATCATGTGTATTATTCCATTTCCAACCATAAAATCATCCAGGCTTATGACCTGATCAGTGAAGTATT
>PWYO01000015.1 GCA_003567835.1 Actinomycetota bacterium
AGAGGTCCTGCACACAGAAAACAGACAGAAAGTGCCCCCCGGGCAGGGGGCAAAACCTATCTCTGCTTTGACCTGGGAACCACCAAAATCAAGGCAGCCCTGCTGTCCAGCGAAGGCCGCATCCTATACCTGGGCTCAGAAAACGCGGCTTCCTACCGAAAAGGCGAGGCCCTGGTCCAGAAACCCAGGGAATATGTAGCTGCCGTGGAAAAACAGATTGAAAAAATGGCCCAAACAGAACCCGAAGCGCTCAAGAATGCGGCCAGCTTGATTTGCAGCGGCCAGATGGCGGGCATTCTTTCCATTGACTGGAACTGGGACGTGGTGATGCCCTGGACCTATTCGGCGGACAGCCGTTCCGACCCGCATCTTTACCATATAGAAGCAGAGTTGGCTTCGGCCATACGGGCCTCTTCAGGCGGGGCGCCCCATATGGCCGCCAAGATACAATGGATCCAAAAAGACTATCCGGTCCAGTACCGGGCAAGCCGAAAATTTATCAACCTCAACACCTATGTTGCGGGCAGCCTTGCCGGTCTGGGCTGCGAGGAAGCGTTTATCGACTGCAGTGTTTTGGCCATGAGCGGCCTGGCCGATATCAGAAACAGAACCTGGAACCGCCGCATCCTAGAGACTTTGGACATCGACCCGGCAAAGCTGCCCCGGATTGTGGCCCCCGACTGCAGGGTGGGCACCATACCCAGGCAAAGATGGAACACCCATCAGGATATCAAGGTCCATGCAGGCATCGGGGACCAGATTGCCGGTTTTATAGGGGCAGGGGCCATCGGCCCCGGTGACCTCATCGATGCTGCCGGCACCTATTCGGTTTTGGGCTGCTGCAGCCGCCGGTTTATCCCTGACCCCAAAGGGCGGGCGGTTACCTGTGCCTATGCAGGGGTGGGAGACCTTTATTACCATATGGGGGTCCCCGCTGTAGGGGGGATGCTGCATGCATGGTTTTTGGAAAAATTCGGCTATGACTGGCGTGCGCTGGGCCAGGCCGGGGATACCCGCAGCCTGTATTTTTTGCCTTATCTGGGCGGCAGGCCTACCCCGCCCCAGCCCTACTGCCAGGGCACCTATTACGGGCTTGGATGGGCCCATGACCTGGACAGTATGTACACCGCCCTGCTGGAAGGCATAGGCTATGAATACGCCTTATTGTTTGAAAAAATCAAAGCGCTTCAGGGCCCCCGCCACCGGCAGCAGAAAAGCATCCGGGCCATTGGCGGGGGAGCCGAAAACCGGTTATGGAATGCGCTTAAAGCCAATATCCTTGGACTGGCGTACCGGGTATTAGAGCCGGCGCCCTATGAAATCCTGGGAAGCTTTCTGGTAGCCAGGTACGGACAGGCTTTGGCCGAACATGCGCCCATTTTGTCTGGGGACCATCGCTGCATGACCCCCGCCCCGGATCAAATGCAGCGTCAGCAGGCCCGCAAAGAAACCTATGTAAAAATTGCCCGCCGCATGGGCAGGGTATACCACGATTTGAGAAAGGATCTCCCATGTTGAAAGCAGGAACAGCCATCACCGATATATCCCCTCCACCAGGCATTGAGCTGGCGGGATACCCCCATTATCTCCGCCATAATACCGGCATACACGATCCCCTTTATGCCAGCGCCCTTTACCTGGAAAACGGCAAGCAGAATGTGTTGCTGATGGCCATGGATTTGCTTTTTTTCTCAAAAAAATATGTTCAAGCGGTCCGGGACCAGATCGCCCAAAAATTGCCCATTGCCCCGGACCATATTTTTATTTCGGTATCCCATACCCATTCCGGGCCCTGGGCGGCAGGACGCATAGACCAGGAATCCCTGGAAAGGGGGCTGGACGTGGACCCCCATTATATGGCGGGGCTTAAACGCAAACTGGCGGACCTGGCTGCTGCTGCCTATGCAGACGTCTTTTGGGCAAGCTTGGGCACCGGTACCACCATTTGCGGCAAAGAGCAGGGCATTGGAGGCAACCGAAGGGATCCTGAAGGGTCATCAGACCCCAGGGTATGGCTGCTGGCAGTAAAAGACCGCAGGGAAGCGCTCCGGGCTGCTGTGGTCAAGGCTTCCCTGCATCCTACCGTAATCCACGAAGACAGCACTTTGGTCACAGCCGATTCCCCCGCCTATGTCAGGCAGGTTTTTAGAGAGGCGGCCCCGGAGGCCACCGTACTTTTTATGCAGGGGACTGCAGGAAACCAGAGTACCCGGTATTTCCGAAAGGGCCAGGATTTTGCTGAAGCAGAGAGAATCGGCCGGACCCTGGGAGAAGCTGCATACACGGCTCTTGACAACATAAGCTTTACATCGGATGCAAGCCTGGGTGCGTATTCAGAATCAGTGGACCTGCCCCTAAAAAAAATGCCCAGCCAGGCAGAAGCAAAAGCATGGGCCAAACAGACCAAGCGGCAATGGCAGCGCTTAAAAGAACAAGGCGCGCCCTATATACAGGTGCAGAACGCTAACCTTAAAAACCTGGGTGCTGAAAATACTTTGGGGTATGTGCGGTTAAAAGAAAAAAAGATTCCCATAGCATTGGAGGTTGATGAGCTACCTGCTCAGGTCCAGGTTCTGGCCCTGGGGGACACCAGGATGGTGGGCCTGCCCGGGGAGATCTTTGTTGAATTCGGGCTGGAAATCGAAAAAAAATCGCCTTTTGAAAAAACCATGGTGGTGTCTCTGGCCAATGGATGCCTTCCCGGTTATGTCTGTACCCGGCAAGCGGTAAAACAAGGGGGCTATGAAGCGGGGGCCAGCATGCTTGATGCCGGCGCGGGCAGCCAGCTGGTAGAAGTTGCCTTGAGGCTTCTAAAAAGAAGCGCACGGGGTCGGACACCATAAGGGCCTAGGCGGAGATGGGCGACTTTTTTAGGGATCCCCAGATCTGCAGCCAACCTGTTTTTTTTGAGTAAAAGGGGACCGCAAATACTTCTGCCGGGCCAGGGAGCAAGAAGGAAAATTTTTTCATTGCCGTCTATGCGTACCACCCCATATTGAGTTCCGGTGTCCAGAGCCTTTGGCTAGACTTTTTGGCGTGCAGGCCCAGCAAAGCACCGGTCTTTTTACCGGTTGGCCCACCTCATGATGCAGCACTAGCCAACGCCCATGCTTGCTGCAAAAATGGCCCCCGCGGGTGTCTCCGGGTCAGGCCATTGTAAAAACAACTGCAGCCGCACCCTCTTTAATGGGTTGCCCTTGGTTAGAGGGTTGCATCCGGTCCAGGTGTGCCTGCGCAGGTTTGCGGCAAAAAGGTCTTGGCCTAGCTTGATACACAGTCATTTTTGCTAGAAAAAAAGTTTTTGGACCGAGACAATAAATAACTTTTGTTACATGAAAATCGGTGGTATAATAGAGCTTAAATGTAATAATAGTTACAAGGAGGAGACGATGGCCAAAATACATCAGTTAAAGGATCTGGGGCCCCAATATGCCGAAGAGCTGGCCTTTTTGGGCATCCATTCTATTGATGATTTTCTTAGGTGGGTCTCCCAAAAAGGGGTCTTGGAGATGGAAAAGCAGACACATATTGACCATCATCGTATCCAAAGCTGGGTACGGCAGCTAAAAAAAAGTGCCTGACCTCCATTGGGAGGCGGGCGGTATTTTCTATGCTTTGGCTTGGGCCGCTGAAGTTTGAATTCTGCAGCCGGGCAGGACCGCGGTCGCGGTACCCGGCTGCATATATACAAAGCCATGCCGCTGGTTTTATCTTATATCGGCCCCAAAAGACGGCGATTGAAGGTACAGGTAATAGATGTTGTCGATGACCCAAAGAATGTAGTAGAGGTACTGGTCGGGCATACCCAGCCTCTGCGCGGTATAGAACTGCTGATTAAAAGCCATGATCTCCATGCCGTAGAGATCCCCGGTTCTGCGGTAATAGTCCCAGTTGGCAAGATGGTTGAATTCATGGGAAAGCACGCAGGCAATCTCATAGGCAAAGGGGACCTCGGGAAACTCCCTATTGGAAAGGTCGATGTATACGTTCTTGCCGTCGGTAGCGGCAAACGCTTTTTGAAGGGGGGTCTCAATAATCCGGCTGGCCAGACGGTACTGGGCATATACTTCCGGATCATGGTTTTTGAGCAGGGCCAGGGCCTCAGAGATTAAGC
>PWYO01000224.1 GCA_003567835.1 Actinomycetota bacterium
ACATAATAAGAAAATTGATTTGAACAAGTCAATACAATTAGAACGGGCTGCTTATGCATAGGGGTTGCAGCCAATATCATTCTTTGATTTGGTAAAACATTGAAACATGATATAAAAAATCCCAATAGAGGACGTTTTAAAAGAGATACGGTGGCTTTCTCCCGTATTTTAAGCTTGAGCGATGCGGTATTTGCAATTGCTTTAACCCTTCTTGTACTCAATATCGATAGGCCGGATGTCCCGGCTGATATGCTCCCGGCAGCACTTCTGTCCCAGATACCCCAGTTTATTGCTTTCCTGCTCAGTTTTGCCCTGGTGGCAAACCTTTGGTGGCAGCATCATAAGCTTGTTGAGATCTTTGGTTTATTTGAACCGGTGATGATTGCCATAAACCTGGCCATACTTGGCGCCGTAGTTTTGGTTCCTTTTCCAACCAGTCTTATTGGCAGCCAGCCCCAATCACAAACAGCAGTTGTCTTTTTTATAGCCATTTTTATGATCATCTCCCTGCTCTTTGTGTTTCTCCTAATCCGAGCCCAGGGAGCTAGAGCCTGGCGCCATCCTATGCCAAAAAAAATGTTTTATTGGCTGCTTCTAAGCTGGGGTTCCGGAATTGCAGTGATGATCATAGCTTTGGTGCTGGCTATATGGATCCCTATTGGAGGACTGGCTATTATGGCAGCAAGCATGATTCTGGGGCCCTTTGCCAGCATGCGCCATTACAAGAAGTGGGGTAAAAATTTTTAGCCTTTATGCACCATTTTTTCAATGTTTTTACCAATGATTGTATATGGAAACATTTTGCCCTTATAGCTTTTTAACGGAACAACTACTGAATATACACCCAATATGACTCAAAAAAAGGGGGTAATACATAAACATAAAACTATGGACAAGAGGAAAAGCATTCCCGGCTCTATGCTCGCATACATAGCAGGAAGTTGCGCTAGGCATGATAATGGGGCGCCCGATACCATAAAAACATCATGATGATAAAAAAATACCAGCGGAAAAAATTTCGACTGGAGCGCATGAAACCTTATTATATTAGACCTCTCCCTGCTGGTTGTCCCTATAATGACAGGAGCCATTATGCCGATTGTTGGGATCCGTATAGAACCATGGGAGATAAGCATGGTCGTTCTCTGGTCTGCGGATAACTTTTCTTGCATTTTAATTTTCTTTTCACCATGCTGCCTCTACCAAATAGGCTGTTTTGCATCTTGGTTATGGAATGGTAATAGGAAAATAAAAAGCTATAAAAGCTCTTTTAAAAAAGTTGAATTGTACCTACCTCCATTGTCACTCCCCTGAGAATGAATTGATGCTTTTAAAGCATCTAGGCGGCTTGAAATGGCATATTTTATGATTTCAAAGATTTTACATATATTATCCATTCTTTCCCTTCAATTTTTCTAGCTCTTTTTTGATTTGTTCAATTTCTTTTTTTAACTTTCCATAGTAAGACAATGCTCCTATAGCAAAAACAAAAGCAATAGGCGCTAGATAGCCAACTATGCCGCCAAGATAGCTGAAAGATTCCATCTCGAATCACTCCCTTCTATTGTAATAGTGTGATTGTACCAACAAAAAAGCCGGTTTGAAACAATCTGCTCTAAAGAACAGTTATTTTGGAGGTCAGGCCATAAACTTTTCCCAGAAAAAAACCAATCTCAAACTAAAGGCTTCAGGATGGTTATTCTGTTATTCTTGCATATTCTAAACAGTTTTGGCACGATGAAAAGCAGTTTGTTTGTGCAAATAAGAGGCTATTTATGAGGAGGCTGTAAATCAAATGATACATGCAAACAAAACCGGTACCTACATTTGCTTATATTCCTGTATGTCCAATGCCAAAGCCGAAACCTTTTTTCACATGTGTTGCCTGTTTAGGATAAATTTAGTCCCCAAATAGAACTCCTTCCTCAAAGAAGGAATCTTTCAGAAGAGAAAAGACGATTGGAATTCTATTTTCCCCGCATGCCGGCACCAACACAGTAAAATAATTTGGTAAAAGCATACGGGCAACCATCTGCTTGATAAGAAATGCAAGCAGGCCTGTCAAAAACTCAATCATAAAAAGATAACTGCGCCAATCATAACACCAAAACAGATTGGCAAAGCAAAAGCCCCGATAAAGGAAGGCAATGGTGTTTACCGCATCTATTCTTCTTTCTTTTATTCATAGATTTAAAATCCATGGGCCGATGGTGCTGGAAATAGAGACCCTAGGTTACAGGTTATTTTTACTTTAAATGCTTATTATTGCATCTCCACAACAGCACCAGAGAACCTCTTAATATCTTTTGCAGCCCGCTTACTGTTATTGATGTACAGGTCCAAAATCAGTATTCTTGGCTGATCCTTGAATATCTTGGTCAATTCTGCACCATTTAACCAGGTCCATTTTACTTTTTATCCATTGAGAGATTTTGGGAGCTTACAGTTTAGGATAATAAAACCAAACTTGATGATTGGAATTATCACTGTTACCATAACCATAATATGTAAAAATAGAAAATGTGCCTTTTATGCAAAAAGAGCTTATATCTAAATTAATCAACCCTTACACTGGAAATATTCTAGAATATTTGAATGGTGGGTTGGCCGACTGTCAAACTGGGGAAAAGTTCCCTATACATGGAAATATACCTGTTCTGCTCCGTAAGGGTAGTGTAGCCGGCCGCAACAAGATTTGGCAAAAGAAGTATGACCGGTTAAGTTATGTTTATGATTTTTTTTTCAGTCTTTTTTCTGGATTTAAGAAATTGTATAAAGAAAGCGCCACAATAATGGAAATTGAAAGCAACCATCAGGTGCTGGAGACATCAATAGGTACAGGAAAGCAAATTGAAAATCTTTTAAGCCAGGACAAAAAAGCAAACTTCTATGGGCTGGATATATCCTACGGTATGCTTAAAAAATGCCGGCGTAATGCCCAAAAATTGGGGCTTGATCTGAAGCTAGTACAAGCAAATGCTGAAACGATTCCCTTTAAGGATAAAACTTTTCATGTAGTTTTCCATTTTGGGGGCATTAATTTTTTCAATGACAAGAAAAAAGCCATAGAGGAGATGGTCCGGGTGGCGAAACCTGGCGCGAAAATATACATAGCTGATGAAAGCATAAAACTCATTGAAGACCAGCCAGCCATATTATCTCATTTTTCTAAACATATTGATCCTGAACTTCTTGCCCCTCCCTTGGATTTCATGCCCCAACATATGTTAAATATAGACAAGAGAGATTTATGGGATGGTAAGTTTTACTTTATTTCCTTCAAGAAACCTGAGGAAACCCATTAAAGAGATTTAGGGCAATATATCAGAAATAAAGACTGCCAGGCTTTTTGGTTCATTCCCTACAGCAATTAAGCATACATTCAAGATCATCCTTACTATTCTCGAGTAATAAACTATTGGGCCAAGCTTAGTCAAGGCACAAACAGGCTGAGGCGTTGCAAGGAAAGATTATGACAAATATTACGCTTTCCATGCTTTGTTCTCCGGCAGTTTTTTTCTAATCACTGCTGTGGGTTCTCTATACACCATATGCCACTGGAACGTATGCAAATAATTGCATAACTTTTAAAGGAAGACCTTCGCAGGTTGTAGCCTACAAACAAATTTTTTTTCATGTTCTTTGCAGTAGTATTTCATGTATTTGCTTATGGTTACCCTAACCACATTGATGTTTATCCGCCCCTTTATTTCAGCATTTATCGACAACATTCAATAACAAAAATTTGTACAAGCCATACGAGATATTTCGATGGAACCAGCATCTGGGTTTGATGTTTTCAAATTTTTCAAAGAAAAGTTTTACACTTTTCCTGCTTTATGTTCTACAAACACCCCTTTGTTTAATAGGGCCAGTTTGTACAATTCTACTTATCTTTGTTTTCAAAATGTTTTTTGAATCTTTTACCCCTTTAGCCATCTCATATTGCAAAGTAGTGACTATCATACCCCAAACCCCCTGCAGAAGGTGTAAAAAATTTCAAATAAACCTTGTCTTTTTCATAGATTGGCATCTATAATGACAACAATGCCTGACTGCTTTTTTACCAGTCGGCTACTGATTGAAAAGC
>PWYO01000091.1 GCA_003567835.1 Actinomycetota bacterium
CTTTGCTGCGGTGGTGTTTGTGGCCCAAAATACCCTGTTCCTGGGCAGTATCAACAGCATTTCCGCCTTCCTTTATCAGTTGGACCCTTTCGCGGTAGCCATTATGCTGGTCAGCGCTGTATGCCTGTTTGTGTTTAAGGTAAACCCTATTTTTGTGATCCTGGCTTCGGGGGCTGCAGGGGTGGCTTTCTATTATATGGGGTATATGTGACTGCAGCACAAAGGCTGGGAAAAAAATTGTTGCAAAATCATTTTTTTTGTAGACAAAGCTATTGTTTTTTTAATAAAATGGGTATATATTTTTGCACAATTACCTACGAAAAAAACGTACAGAAAAGGGGGCTAATTGAAAAAGCTGAAAGTTTTGCTTATGGTTTTTGTTGCTGTACTGGTGATCTCGCTTATGATCCCGTCCACCCTTTTTGCGGATTCGGGTTCCAATGTTGAGGCTTTTGTTACCCGTTTTTATCAGCAATGTCTGGGCAGGGCGCCTGATCCTGAGGGTCTACAAAACTGGGTAGGACACCTGAATTCCGGATACCTTGCCGGAGCTGATGTGGCTCAGCGCTTCATATTCTCCCAAGAATTTGAGGCCAAAGGCACCTCAAACCAGGAATTTTTAAATGTTATGTACAGAGCATTTTTTAACCGGGCTCCTGATCCGGAAGGATACGCAGGATGGCTGGGGCAGCTGGAGAGCGGAAGGAGCAGAAACTTTGTGCTTGCCGGCTTTGTAAACTCGGTAGAGTTTGAAAGGCTTTGTGCAGCATATGGCATTAAAACAGGGTCCATAGACGGCGGATCCGGGCCGCGTACAAGCAGCAGCGCGCCGCCGCAATCATCAACACCATCGACCATCACCGCAGCAGGGACCATCAATGTGGTGTGCATGGGGGATTCGCTGATCGGCAGGTCAGACTGGGTAGCCAGGCTGGAGCGGCTGCTAAGGGCCAATTATCCCGGGGTCAATTTCAATGTGATCCCCAGCGCGGTCAATGGGGAGATGGCCCAGGGCGGCTACAGCCGGTTCAGGTCTACGGTAGCTGTTCACAATCCCCACATCATTGTGATTGCTTACGGAACCAATGATGCCAGCAATGGCCTCAGCAGATACGATCGCTATCTGAGTGCGCTTACCAAGGAAGCAAAGAGCACCGGCGCCATCGTTTTTTTAAACAATTTCGGGCCCATTGATACCCGTGCTTTTCCATCCAAATCCGATTATATGGATTATGTGGCCAGGGTACCCTCCATCGCTTCAAAATATGGAGCAATTATGGTTGATGTCCACGGGCCTCTTAATGCCAACCGTTCTGCGAATTTTGTGGATTGGTGCCATTATTCAGCCCAGGGCTCAGAAGTGGTTGCCCAAACCGTCTTCCATCATCTGGCCAGGGTCCTGGTACGCTAGCCGGGGTCTTGCTGCCTATGTCCTGATGGGAAAAATCAAAGGGCCGGCCTGCATAGAAAATGCTCAGGCAACAGCCAAGTCGGAAACCATGCTGCGCCTGGGCAGGCCGGCCCCCTAGGATGGCCTGCTGGTTACGGTTTTGTTTTTACCGGTCCTTTTTGCTTCAAGCAGGGCCGCATCCGCTCTGCCCAGCAATGTCTCAAAATCCCTATCCTGTTTAAGGGAGGCCACCCCGAAACTGGCGGTAATCGTAATGCAGTCATGGTCGTTTACCGAAATGGTATCAGAAGCAATGGCAATCCTGAGCCTTTCTGCAGCTTTTTGGCCATCTACAATAGCTGTTTGGGGCAAAATCAGTACAAACTCTTCACCACCATATCTGGAAGCGATATCAATGCTGCGCAGCTGGGCCAGGCACCGGCGGGCCAAAGCTTTTAAAACTGTATCCCCTGCTGCATGCCCGTAGCGGTCATTGACAGCTTTAAAGTCATCAATATCGAATATCACCACCGACAGGGGGGTTTGGTAGCGCTGGGCTTTCAAAAACTCCTTTTGTCCCTGCGTGTAAAGGTAGCGCCGGTTATACAAGCCGGTAAGCTCGTCTTTGATGGTCAGGATGCGCACTTCCTGAAAAAGCTGCACATTTTCAATATGGGTGCTGGCCTGTCCGGCAAAGCTTTCCGCCATGGAAACTTCCAAATTGCTGAATTTTTTGGATTTTCTTTCCAGCACCATAATCCCCGCATAGTTTTCCGAATACCGCATAGGCACCACTATGGCTGAGCGGGTGCCGTAGTGATGGGGATAATAGGCAAAGGGGCTTATTTTATGGATATGATTAAAGACCATCGGTTCCTGCTTGGTTAATGCTTCGGTAAACACCGGTTCTGCGAACGGCGTTTTATCCCTGCGTTCTATGGCGGCCGACCCATCCTGGCTTAAACGGGCAAAGGGCAGGAAGCGGTCTCCTTTTTTTACCAGGAAACAGCTGTAGTCATAGGGGACCTGCTGTCTTATGTATACCAGCATTTTTTCCACAACGTCAGGAAAATCCTGGTCAAAGGAAATCTCCTCAGACATTTTATTGAGCATTTGGACATGCCGGAGTTTCTGCCGCTCCAGGGCAAGTTTACGGTTTTTTTCCTGGGCCAGCTCCTTTTGCTGTTTCAATAGGTAAATCCGGTCGGCCAGCCCGGTGGTGATCAGGATGATTTGGGCGGTAAACCCCATTTGTACCCCGTACATGGTCATGAAGCTGTCCGGCAGCCATCCCAGGCTGCGGCCGCTGGTCAGAAAAACACCCAGGGCCAGGCCCAGCCAGCCTATGAGCAGATACCTGGCCGGCCGGTATTGTTTGCGCCAGCATAACACGGCAGCATACAGCCCTGTGACCGCAGAAACCAGCACAATGGCAATGCCCAGACGCATAGCAAAGGTGAAATCCAGAACTAAGGTCAAGGGGGTGATGCAGGCAGCAGCAATCCACAGGGCTTTGACCAGCTTGCTAAAAACCGGGGCATGCTTTTTAATGGGCAGTATTTTAGAGGTAAGCAATACCACTGATGCACTTGCCAGGGTTATAAAAAAGACCAGGCACTGGCGGGCCCACCAGGGATGGTCCGGCCACCAATACTGAAAGGCCAGACCATTGTATACCCATAAAAAGAGGCCCACGCTTAAGGTATACAGTAGGTAATAGAGGTAATCTTTGGTTTTGGTCAGTATGTATAAAGATAGGATGGTCAAAAAAACAAGTAAAACCATGCCGTAATATAATCCCAGGAGCATGTATTCTTTTTGTGAAAAAAACGTAAAACTTTCCAGGTCCATGATGGTGGCTCCTGTAATCACCGCATATTGGGACTGCACCCTGATATAAACATCACCCCCGGCAAAGGAAGGGGGGATTCGGAAAGCGATATTGCGGTGGTCGACATCCCGGGTTCTGAAAGGGAAAGCGGCTCCGGATTGCTGCTGAAAAATTACATGTTGGCGGTCATAAATATACAGGTCTACCTGGTCCAGCAGGGGATAGTCCATGTAGAGTATCCAATGGTTTTGGGGGTCAAGGTTTTGGACGGCCAGCTTGAGCCAAATGGCGGAACGGGTATAGGAAAAATTGGGCGCAGATTGTTTGCTGTGCGCCTCAAACTGATTGGCATAAGGAGGCGAGATGACATCAGAGATCTCCAGCTGGCCTGAGGGATCCTCAAGGATTTCAAAATAAGGATTTAGGTTGTACCTTTGGGGCCTATCCAGGATTAAGGTGTCCTGGGCGGCCAGTGCCTGGGGCAGCACACAGAAGGCCATGGCTGCCGTTATCAAAAACAGGAGCGCATATTGGATTCTTTTGTGCATGGGCAGGCCCCTTTTTATTGCTGTGTTTGTTGCCATGTACATTTACCTTGCCGGACATCTTCTTTTTTGCGCTTCGAAGACCGCTTTTCGGGGTCTCCAAAGCCCCCGCCGCCCGGTGTCTGTATGGTGATGGTATCATTTTTTCGAAGGGTCAGATTGGCATTTTTGGAAGGCAGCTTTTGGGTGCGGTTTCGCATAAAGCATCCTGTTTTTCCATCCTGGCCCCCGTTCCAGCCCCAAGGCGGGTACAGATGCCGGTCTGCATGAGATGAAAAAAAGATGCCTTCTTCTAATACCTGCAGTTCTCTCA
>PWYO01000278.1 GCA_003567835.1 Actinomycetota bacterium
AAACAGGCAATCTCCATGATGTACATATGCTAAAGCTTTGACAGCAATTCTTTCTTTTAGCACGATATTTCTGCGAAGCCTGATGGTGTTTCTTGTCTCTATATCCACTGCAGTTTTTAACAGCACGCCGCCATGGACTTTTTTTACCCTCCCCTCCCTTTCCAATTCATTTAAGTCCCTGTGGATGGTGGAAACAGATACATGGAAATAATGACATAAGTCTTCTATTTTATATTCTTGATGCTCATGCAATAGATTGAGAATCTCTTCTTTTCTTTTCGGCTGCAGCATATTATTTGATAAGTTATGGCAAAGTATGATGTAAATTATAATTTGGAAAGCATATTTGTCAACAATGTTGCTTATTATTGTATCGGTTTTGAGAATTTATAAGGTTTGGGCAAAGAATTTGCTTGGTTTGGCAATCGCATAATGCGTCAAAAATAAATTGATCTCCCAGTAAGGGTTAAGGCCATGTATGCATAAACCTGCTGTATCACAGCTTGGTTATTAAAAAAAGCAGTTTGGTTAAGCGTTATCAATTTTTGTTATGTTTTAAATATGCTCCACAACTTCCATGGCGATTTTTGCCCATTCCCATAGCCTTTGCGGCTGCCGTTTCACTGTGCTGATGTCTTTGATAATGATCTCAACATGGCATCCTTTGATTTTTTCCAAATCTTTTTGAAGCTTATTTTTTATAGCAGCAGAGTCCCATCTATCTTCAGAAAAAATAGCCGGAGAAAGCTTATAGGAAAATACATATTTTTGACCGAGTTTTTGCGCCCCGCGGTCAAGGTCCACCCAGGGACTCATTGAAATCTTTCTAAGATTGGAAACCTTTTCTAAAAATTTTACTTATCCCATGATTTAAAGCAATCCGAATAGCTGAGACCTAAATTTATCAATTGGTTTCATTCATGCTACCGGTGTTCAGCAGGCAAAAGCGCTGACCTTTGTTTCCCATTCAAGAAATGAACTTTTTGCGCACTCTTTTTTTTAAAATAGTACCCGTCCTTATATGCCGAAGACCATGTAATAATAAAAGAAATGAAGGTATGCTATAAAAGCAAATGGCAAGCAATGGCGGCTTGGATAAATATGGTACTGATCACAACCTTAAACCCCTGTATCGACAAAACCCTGTTTGTGCCCCAATACCAAAAGGGCAGGATCATAAAAGTTAAAAAAGTAAAAGTGATTGCCGGGGGCAAGGGCAATAATGTGGCCAGGATCCTCAACCACCTGGGCATCAAAAATGTGGTCCTCAATTTCTTGGGCGGCCATTACGGAAAAATCATAGAAGACTGCCTGAAAAAAGATAAAATTGATTACAGGGCGGTATGGACAGCCCACCCTTCCCGCACCGTGGTCACCGTCTTAGAAAAAGACCTGAAACAAACCGCTTTTGCCGAACCGGGACCCAAAATACTGGACGCTGAAAAGCAGGCAATGCACAGTCTTTTCCAAAAAACCCTCCAGACATACAAACATGGGCTCAAAGCGGTTGTGCTCTCGGGAAGCGTACCTGACCAAAATTGCATCAGCTTGGTCCAGGAGATGGCCGCATATGCAAAATCGAATGCTGTCAAGGCTTTGCTTGACTCCAGCGGGCCTGCACTTCGCGCCGGTTTACAGTCTCCAAACCTTTTTTGGTCAAACCCAATATCAAGGAGCTGGGAGACATATTACAAAACTCTGCCATCGGCGAAAATGAAAGCCAAACCATGCTGCTGGAGCATCTGCAAAGCCTCAATGATTCTGCAGATATAGCGGTTTTGACCCAGGGTCAAAAAGGGGCTTTGGTCAGCAGTAAAACCGGCTGTTATAAGGCAATACCTCCCCTAATTGATACCATAAACCCTGTGGGGTCCGGCGATTCTTTTATGGCTGGTTATGTGTACGGCATGGAGAAAGAAATGGACATCCCCGGCTGCCTGACCCTGGCCACTGCCGCGGGCAGTGCCAATGCGGCCATGTGGGATGCAGCCAGCTGCTCTAAAAGACAGATCATGGATCTGGCGGACAAAGTTGAGATAAAAAAGTTGGCTTAGCAAGAACCAAAAAAAAGCTTCAGAGGTTTTTTGCCTGGAAGACCAGCTGCCAATTGGCAGTGCCAAATCCGGCTATGTTTTTTAAAAGATGCTTATCCGGTTTCCTGGTAGGCTGGGGCCAGGCCAGGCCGATCCATTCTCTTAAACTCCCTGTACAAAAAAACCCCGGTCATGATGATGGACAAAAAGTCTGCGATGGGAAAAGCAACCCATATCCCGCTGATGCCCATCACCAAAGGCAGGATCAGAATCAGGGGAATAAGAAACAGCAGCTGCCTGCTCATGGACAGGATAATAGATGGACGGGCTTTGCCGATGGACTGGAAAAAACCTGCCCCGATTACTTGAAAGCCGATTAAGGGAAACAGCAATATGACCATGCGCAGGGGCAGTACAGCCATGGAAATCAGCTGGGCATCACTGCTGAACAGACCGATGATTTGCCGGGGAAAGGCCATGAGTATCAGGAAGAAAAATGATCCCACCGCAACAGTGGAAAGCACAGACACTTTGACCGATTCTTTGACCCTGGCTATGTTTCTGGCCCCGTAGTTGTAGGCCACCATGGGCTGTACCGCAGAAACAATGCCAAAAAGAGGCATGGTGATAAACATGATAATCCTTATAATCACGCTCATGGCGGCAATGGCGATATCCCCGCCGTATACCCGCAGGGAGTTATTGACCATAATAATTAAAAAGCTCATGCTTACCTGCTTGATAAAGGAAGCAAAACCCAGACTGCCCATCTCCTTTAAGATGCCCGCTTTGAGCCGAAAATACCTGAGTTTTATGGGCAGGGCGCTTCTTTTCATGACATAATAGGAGATGGCATACATAAAACCAATAAACTGGGAGATCACTGTGGCATAAGCAGCCCCTCTTACCCCCAGACCCAGGAGGAATATAAAGATGGGGTCCAATATGATGTTGAGCACGGTGGCCAGGAGCATGATGACCATAGAGGTCTTGGCATCACCTTCAGCCCGGATGAGATTATTGGTAGATACCATGAAAGGAAAAAAGACAAAACCCAGAGCGATAACCGACAGATAGTCCCGGGCATAGGGAAAGATATTGTCTGTGGCCCCGAATATGCGGAGGATGGGATTGGTAAACAGCAGCACCAGGGCCGATATCAAAACCCCCAGTATGGTAATGGCCATAAAAGAATTGGCCGCCACCCGGGCTGCCTGGCCGTAGTTTTTCTTACCCAGGTGCCTGGACACCATGGATGCTGCCCCCAGGCCGATGAGCTGGGCCAGGGCCATGATGATCATCTGTATGGGAAACACAATGCCCACACCGGCAATGGCCAGGGTGCCCACGCCCCTGCCGATAAAAATGGTATCCACAATATTATACAGGCTGTTGGCCAGCATCCCGATGGTGGTGGGAATAGCCAGCTTGGCCAAAAGAGGCCCAATCCGCTTGTTTTCCAGATTGTGAATATTTTCGGTAATCCTCTGCATTTATTCTCCCCAGCTGCTGCTGATTCTGTTTAGCACATCCAAAGCCTCAAAAAAATCCTGTTGCTGCTTTGGGCTGAGCTTTTCGATTTTGGCCAAAGCGGTCTGCTCCACATGACTACAGATTTTTTCTGCCGCCTTTTTGCCTTTATCAGTGGTGGTTACCAGTACCTTCCTCCGGTCCCGGGGGTCTTCTTTGCGGCAGGCATAGCCTTTTTGCACCAGGTTATCAATGACCGCAGTAAGGCTTCCCGATTTTAGGTCAATCTCACGGCATAATTTGCCCATGTGGATGTTGTGGCTGATGTGTATGTGGACCAGGGCAAAAACTTCGGTGCGGTTTAGATCCAATCCCTCCACCACTTTTTTCATATCCCCTATCAGCCTGCTCTTGATGCCAAACAAGGTCCTAAAGATGCCCAATACTGCATGGATGCTGTATTCTTTCATAATCATCATTTAGATTTCTAAATATTAGAATACTAAATACATTCCAGGCATTTGTCAACTGCCTATTTTACAATAGGCGCAAGCTGCCGGATACGCAGAAG
>PWYO01000182.1 GCA_003567835.1 Actinomycetota bacterium
ATTACAGGGTTCGCGAAAATTGTGCACATCCATCACCACGTTTTGAAAAAAAAGTATTTAAAGTACGAAGAAAGCCCAAAAAATCTATGAAAGCGTATTTAATTTGATAATATATTCTAATAAGAAAAAAATCAAGCTATTTTTTTAAACAAAATTATTGGGTTTCAAATGAGCGGTCTGCCCGTCCGCTGAATCTGTATCATCCTTCTTACTCATTATAGCACAATCATCTTTTTATGGAAGACGCACCAGGAAATCGGCCCGGCAATCCTTTTTGCCAAAATGAAAATCTTTTCCGGCAAACATCACCCTTGCCCATGGGGACCGTCAAAGCGGTCCCCATGGTTTTGCTGCTCATCCTATACTTTGGGTAATTTATCTAAGGCTTCCTTGATCTTCTCATCCGGGTACTCATAATCCTCCAGATTTCCCTCCAGATAGTTTTGATAGGAGGAAAGATCAAAATGCCCGTGACCGCTGAAATTAAACACAATGGTCTTTTCTTCTTTATTCTCCTTGCACTTTAAGGCTTCATCAATGGCCGCTTTTATGGCATGCGATGTTTCCGGCGCAGGAATAATCCCTTCCGTTTTGGCAAAGATGACACTGGCCTCAAACACCGGGTTTTGGGGAAGGGCAATGGCTTCAATAATCTTTTCATTATGCAGCAGGCTAACCTGAGGGGCCATACCATGGTATCGCAGTCCCCCTGAATGTATGGGCGCAGGCACAAAATCATGTCCCAGGCTGTACATCTTCACAATGGGCGCCATTTTGGCCGTATCCCCATAATCATAAGCATAAGGGCCTTTGGTCAAAGTAGGACAGGCAATGGGTTCCACGGCAATGAGCCTGATATCCTTTCCATTGAGCTTATCAAGGACAAAGGGAAAAGCCAGCCCCGCAAAATTGCTTCCACCCCCTACACACCCTATAAGGATATCCGGATAAAGCCCTGCTTTTTCCATCTGCTTTTTGGTCTCTAAACCTATAACGGTCTGATGAAGCAGCACATGGTTAAGCACGCTGCCCAAAGAATAATGAACCTTTTCGTCTTTTACCGCCTGTTCCACCGCTTCGCTGATGGCAATACCCAAGCTTCCGGTAGAATCAGGATCCTGGGCCAAAATATTTTTGCCCGATTCAGTAAGTTCTGAAGGAGAAGCAAAAACATCCGCGCCCCATACTTTCATCATAACTTTGCGGTAGGGCTTCTGGTCATAGCTTACCCTGACCATAAAAACATTAAGGTCGATACCCAGCATATTGCAGGCAAAAGCCAGCGCACTGCCCCACTGGCCTGCACCTGTTTCCGTGGACAGCTTGCGGATGCCCTCAACCTTATTATAATAGGCTTGGGCCACTGCCGTATTGGGCTTATGGCTGCCTGGAGGGCTCACACTTTCATTTTTAAAAAAGATTTTTGCCGGCGTATCCAGGTATTGCTCCAGTCTTTGGGCACGTACCAGCGGGGTGGGCCGCCACATGGAATAAATGTCTAAAATCTGCTCAGGAATATCAATGAATCTCTCTGTGCTCACCTCCTGTTCTATAAGTCCCATGGGAAATAGAGGTGCCAGATCCTCAGGCGACAGCGGCTTTCCTGTCTGGGGATGCAGCGGGGGATCCAATGGTTTGGGCAGGTCACTGTTGATATTATACCATTGCTTGGGCATTTCACTTTCCGACAATACAATTTTTTTATCACGCATGATAATCTCCTTTCTTTTCTGTAAATAAAAAAACCTCTCCAAATCTCTACTCATGTAGAGACGAGAGGTTAGTCCCGCGGTGCCACCCTACTTCATTAAAAAGCCATGCTTTCTAATGCACTCATTCGGATACCAATCATATCCTATCCTATGATAACGGAGGAATCCGTCCCGGCCTACTTGCCCTTCTTTCGGCCAGGCACCTCACAGACCCATTCAGCAGCCAGCTTTGCAGCCACCTTCTCACCGCCTAGTGGCTCTCTGTATGCCGCTTTGCGCTTACTATTTCTGCTCAAAGGCTTTGGCAATATGCAGTTTTCAAGATAACAAGAAATATAGCATATTGTTATTCATTTGTCTAATACCGTTTACACTGGCAACGCTTTATCTGAAACGACTTACATGATGGGCTGCCTGCAGCCCATAAACCCAAAAAGATAGAGGGCGGCTGTCCTAAAGGAGAAAAACCGCTGGTGGCCCACAGCATGCGGGCCACGCAGACAGGCCGCCTGTTACCCTCATTCTACCCTGCTTGCAAATGAATGCAAGCAATCTGTGGATATGGGGCTATACAGCCCCGTTTTCAACCTTGTTGAAACCGGGGATTTAAAAATGAAATATGAAAAGAGCCTGCCCTGAACAGCAAACCCTTTCCGGTCTATCGGTAGAAATACTGCTGTTCCAAATGGGAACCAAAAATTCTCTGCTGAAGTTCAGAAGCATAATAGCTTAGAATCAAGTCCAAGATGGAAAGCTCCCTTCGGGTGGTTACCTTGGGCTCCAGGATTCCGCCCAGCTCAGCTGCAATATCTACAGCATCCTTATAGGTGCCTACCTCATCGACCAGCCCCAGCTCCAGAGCTTCTGTGCCCAGGTACATCCAGCCTGTAGCCAGTTCGGTGACCTTTTCAAGCTCCAGGCCCCTGCTCTGGGCCACATCCTGCATAAACTGCTGGTAAAGCTTATGGGTCTGATCCTCTAAAAGCTTTTTTTCCTGTTCAGTCATAGGGCGGTCGGTGGCCCCAATATCCTTGTATTGGCCCTGGGTAATGGTGGTATACTCTATGCCCAGCTTGTCATATAAGCCTTCCAGGTTGACCACCTGGAGGATGACCCCGATACCCCCAATCGATGAAGCCCGGTTGGCCACAATCACATCTGCTGCGCAAGCAATATAATAAGCCCCTGATGTAGCACTGTCGGCCACAGATACCACCACCGGCTTGGTGGCTTTGCCCAGCTCCTGGTATATTTCCTGGGAAGCCGCCGGGCTTCCCCCGGGGCTGTTTACACGCACCAGGATGGCTTGTATGGCGGGATCCTCCTCAGCGACCTCCAGCTGGGCCATGACCAGCTCCGGGGTGGTGCCGGCCATACCCAAAATACCCCCTTGTTGTCCAGCAGTGACCAAGCCGTCGATTCTAATTTCATAGATATTGGCCGGTCTTCTTGTCTCGGGCATACTGGCCCCCACCAGGCCCAAAAAGAAGCAGCCCCCGGAAACCAGAAAAAGGAAAGCCAGACAACCGGCCACGATGCCTATGATTTTCCCTGTACTCATTTTTGCCATGGTTATTCCTGACCTAAATTGTTGATATGATTATGCTAACAGAATTTTTAAGCAATTTCTTTTCATGAAAAATTAGAGGCCCTTCAAGAGATTTCTTTTGTGCAGCCGGCCCGCCAGCCACAGAAACCCCATACTGAACAGGGCAAGGGCCAAAAAACAAAGGGCAGGGTGCATGGTATGGGCATTCCTTAAGCTAAACTGAAGCAGGTCCACCATATAGGTTATGGGTGAGAAATAGGAAAGGATCCTTGCGCCTAAGGGCAGCTGCTCCAAAGGAGCAAATATGCCGCTGATAAATATAAGGGGAAACCGGACCATGCTGGAAAGCATCATGATATTGGAAGGATTTTTGGTGGAAGGAGAAGCCAGAAGCACCCCCAGGGACGAAAAACAGAAGGAAGCGGTGATGCTGGCCAGCACCAGAACGGCAATATGGGGTCTGTAACCGATGAGCAATACCCCGGGAACCATCAAAACCGCACTTAAACCCAGGCCAAAGAGCATGCCTGCCACCACATCCCCCAGCAAAATGATGTTTACGGTCACCGGAAAAGACAGCAGCCTCTCGTAGGTTCCTGTGGATTTTTCCCAAGGGGTAACCAGAGGACCCACCGAAGAAGAGGTAAAGAATATGCACATGGCCACAATGCCCGGGAAAAACACAAACAAATCAACATCCCGTCCCAAATAGAAAGCCAAAAACAAAAACAGGGGAAACATAAGCCCAAAAATGATCACCGGCGGTTTAGCATAGTATATCTTGATGTTTTTTTCAGCAACCGTCCATA
>PWYO01000173.1 GCA_003567835.1 Actinomycetota bacterium
AGGTTTTTGGACAAAAGGTCCGCAGAAGCCCGGGCCATATTCATGGTCTGGTCTTCCAGAGACTCCCTGACCCCTTTTCTTCTTCCGTCAATGGTGGGCCGGATGCCTATTTTGGGCAGTGTGCCGATCAGCCTTTTTTGATTGTTCATTGGTATGGAATCCTTTCTCTGATATAGTTATAAAATTATGCATATTGTCCAGATTCATATGCTTGTTCAAACATGGCTATGATATTTTCTGATGGTACGTCTGCAAGTATGTTATGAATTTGATTAAATACCATACCTCCCCCATCTGCCAGTACAGAAACCCTTTTTTTCACATCTTCTTTGACCTGGTCCGGGGTCCCATTGGCCAGTATATCCCTTGTATTGCAGCCGCCTCCCCAAAAAATGATGTCCCTGCCGAATTCTTTTTTTAGTTTTTCCGGCTCCATATCTTTTGCCATGGTCTGTATTGGGTTGAGCACATCAAGGCCTGCATCAATTAAGCCAGGTAAAAGCTTATAGATTGAGCCGCATGAATGCAGAAATACCTTGCAGTTGCTGTTCTGGTGCACAAAATCCCACATTTTCTTATGCCTGGGCTGAAACACTTCTTGGTAAATTTCAGGCGACATAAAAGGGCCATCTTGTCCGCCCAGATCGTCCCCGAATTGTAAAAGGTCCACATATGCACCTACACCGCTGATCACTTTTTCCAGTTTGACCAGGTTCCTTTCTACCAGGCGGTCCAGCAGTTTTTTTGTGCGCTGTTTATCGGTATACATATCCATCATAAATTGGGCCATTCCCCTTAAAAAAGTACCAGTTTCAAACATATTGCAGCCTACTGATAGTACGATGGAATATTCTGTATCGGTATAAAGTTTCTTGATCCCCTCAATAAACTTCTTGTATTGCCCATCATCAAAAATATTTAGATGCCAGGGCGGTGAGGGAACAGCCCAGACATGCCGATCCAAATCTTCATCTTTAAAAGAGTCAGGGATAGCCTCCAGGTTCTGGTAAACCCAATAACACTGGTCCACATAAAGTGAAGACTTGGGCTTTTTACCCAATCGATTTCCTTGTTCATCTAAAAGATACACCGTTTGATGTTCATCCACCTCAATATTTAAAAATTTAGGTACCAAGCATTTTGAACCATCATTTAGTGTCCACTCTCTCCAATGCGCATCGGAATGCAGAAAAGCTTGTCCAGCGTCAATGGTATCCACATGAAACCTTTTTTTGACTTCGGGCTCTGGATAAGCAAGCTGTTGGATAAAATCATACATTCTTGGCAATTTGCTGAGGTCAAGGCCCAGTTTATCTCTTAATTTGTTATAAGCAATAGAAGCAATGCCTGAGGACCGCATACTGCCAAGGTCAATAGGCATTCGATCCGGTTGTTTAAATTCCAGAACTTTCTTGACTCTCTCTCTTGCATTCATGGTAAACCCCTTTAGTAATTCCCATATTGCTGAAGTGTTTCCCACCAGGCAAGTATATTCTCTGGGGGAACCGAACTTTGTATGATGTGGATCGGTGCAAAGATAAAACCGCCTCCTGGTGCTAAATCAAAAATCCTTTTTTTGGTCTCTTCTCTTACTTCTTGGGTGGTCCCAAACGACAAAATATGATTATCACAGCTGCCGCCCCAGAAAGTTAATGCACGGCCGAATTCTTTTTTCAATTGCAAGGTATCCATTCCCCTGCAGTTAACCTGAACCGGATTCAGGATATCTATGCCTGCCTCAATAAGAAGCGGTATGGCTTCTTTTATGGCACCGTCACAGTGAAAAAATATATATACCTTTGATTTTGCTTTTTTCTTGATAAAGCTAAATAATTTTTTGTGGTAGGGCCAGATAAGCTGTTTGTATAGATCCAAGGATACCAGCAAACCATCCCTGGTACCCAGATCGTCTGCAGTAGACACCACCATTACATTCTGGCCCACCGCTTCCAGGGCTTTTTCCCAATAGCGGCATTTTATTTCCAGAAATTTTTCCATCATAGCATGGACCAATTTTTTATTGGCTATCATATCCATAAAAAACTTTTCATATCCGGTCATCCACATGGCGTTTTCCCACATTCCGGCACTCATCCTCTCCAGAAAGTATGCTTTTTTTTGGTTGATGACCGCTTGGTCGGCTTCAAATTTTAGATTCTTGAAACGGTTACAATCTGTAGGGTCAGGCCATGGATACTTTTCCACATCTTGTATAGTCTCTGCGTCCCTTAGAGGGCTTTTGAAAATGTCGTAGTAATGGCCACCTTGAACTGGCATCCTGTATTCAATGCCAAATTCATCGATAAGCCCGTAATAACCATCCGTTTTGCCTAAATTTCTGGCTAACCCTTTTTCTGCCGGAGGATTTGGGGAAACATTTTTAATATCAATCTGTAGTTTTTCGATGATATCATCGGTTATCTTCCCTAGTTGGGTAATGGTATCCCACACTGCACAGTCTTCGTCCAGCCCTAATAATTTCCTCAATCTGCGCAATGCATGCACATTGATTCCTGCCACCAAGGCCCCTCCCAAATCCAAAGGTACCTTGTCGGGCTGTTTGTGCTCCAGGCACTCTTTTACTCTCCGGTAGCTGCTGTATTGTTTGGCCATGATTCTGCTCCTTAATATGGGTCTTTTGTTTGCCGCAATAAAATGAAGTGCTGCAATTGAAAGCAAATTTCCGGCTAGGTCTCCTGGAAAAGATCATACCTATGATAAATTGCCATTTCTATAACTTTCTATTGATAAAACTCTGTCAAGCCCAGTTCCAGCAACTTGGCATAAGTAGGTTCACCTTTTTGATTCCATCCAGCCATTTTATAGTAAAGCTGCACGGCTTTCTGAAATTCATTTTTATCAATTTTCATTCCTTTTTTGGGTCCATTCTCTATAGGCTCAAAAAACCGCTGGGGAAGACTATCATCTGTAATTCCCTCCCGCAAAGCAAAAAGCTTATACATATTGATTCTTTTTTCACCAATTTTGACCAATTCGAACAATGAGCTTTCCCAGCCAGTAGCAGCACTGGTTATGGCAACAAGGTGTTCATAGTTGAAGAATCGAACGGGTGAAAAGGCAAAAATACACCCGCATAGGGCATCCAGCATGGAAAACCCTGGCTGAACCAAATAAAACATCCGGACCTTTTGGTCGCTTAGGCTCTCTGCTTCAAGTCTTTGATAAACAGTAAGCGGCGAGACCTTATCCATAAATAATTGGTCTGCCTGAAAATCAAAATCCGTATCATGCTCTACCACTGTAAAGTATGGCCCAATAGGGGAAACAGCATAACCCAGTCCCAGCATCTGTTTGGTTCTTGGCTCATGAAATGGTATTTCCATGCCTTTCACATGCATAGCAAAGCTTTGGGACCCCTTAATGCGCTCAGAAGCCCTCTGGACCCCATGGGCCAACAAATCGCCAATGCCTTTTCTTTGTAAAATGAGCTGAATGAAGGCAACAATAGATTTACCATCACCCCAGGAAAGTACAATGCCTTCGGTATCTTTTTTCTCAACAAGCCCATTTTGGTAACATTCCACCGCATATCCTAAAACATTGCCCAAAGAAGTCCCATCAAGGCCATAGTCACAGATCAAATCCCAAATTTTTAAAGCAATTTCCATATCATCTATAAGAAGATTGTATATGCCTGCCAGGCTTTCCAATTCGACTAAGCCAAAGCCAGGAGAAAGGCCCAAATCTTTTAAAGATTCGATTCTTTTTTTGCAGCCTCCATAACAATTTGTACAATTCACATTACTGGGTTCAAACCGTTGGGTAATGGTAAACCCGTCAATCTTTTCGGCCTTGTCGAAATGGGACCAGTGAAAATTCTTTGCCGACATCAGCCCCTGGTCAGACATAGCTTTTAGATAGCCGGCATTACTGGCTGGACCAAACTGGCTTTTATTGGTGGGATTGTCCAGGTAATGTTTTATAAAATATTCCGATAAAGCCCTAAGTTTTCCCTGGTCTGCCACATGGATATCCCCGGTTCCTTTTACACATAATGCCTTTAGATTCTTGGAGCCCATAACCGCACCTACGCCGCCCCGGGC
>PWYO01000252.1 GCA_003567835.1 Actinomycetota bacterium
CTACTCCGGGCCGCAGTCAACCGAACAAAACCGCCCCCCGTTTACCAGGATGCAATGTTTGGGAAGGATGTCTCGTTTGCGCAGGGCGTATGATAGGTTATTTTGGCTTTTTATCGAAACAAACACAGTTATTATTCCTGTAAAAGTATTCTTGGCAAATCCGGTCACCTTTACATCATATGACCTTATGGGCCTAAAAATCTTAAATGATACCTTGGGCCATGACCGCGAAGACGGAGTTATTGCAAAAAGGCACATGGGATAAAATATTTGAGCTGGAAATCAATCACCAGATGGGTGGAGACCAATGGGCCATTATCCCTTCCCGGAGTATTCTGGACGCTGCTGCAGTAGGGCAGAAAAATCAGGAAAGCATTCCCCCTGTATGGCAAAAGGAAGATTTTTCTGAATATGTCCGTTGAATCTGCCGCGGCTGGGCTTCCGCTGACAGCATTGAAGCGGTGGGATAGACGATGTGCTCGCGGCAGCATTTCTGGCCCGAGCAGCGGTCCATATAAGCTTTAAACCGGACTCAGCTGCAAAAAAAGAGCGTCTTGCGCTAGTAGGCTGCCCAAGACCGGTTAAGCGGTTTCTATGACCGCCAGCATCATAGGTTATTGTAGAACAAAGGGTGTCATAGGTACAACAGTCGGCAACCTGCGACCATCAAGCATAGGGGTTCGGCGTCAGAATTATCAATGCCTATGGGCACAAAAGGACCATAAACCCAAACGATTAAAGAAATGGCTCTATTATGCCGAAAATAGTATTGGTATACGCCTTTATAAACAGTAGTTTTTTTGAAATATGGAGAGGGGCATTGAATGGCCGCTGAAACCGAAAGGTGATTTAAACATCGGCCTTACAGGTTTTTTGGCCAGCAATTTTTCCTGGAATAGAATTTTTAAACGGAAGCTCAAGCCATGCCCGGCTAGATAAGGGGAAGAACAAAGAGAACACAGGAATGCTGGTTTTTTGAACCCTAACCCTCAAATCTAAGCAAATCCATCCAGTTTTCGGTATGGGCGAAGGTGGAGAAACAGTCATAGATGCAAAACAAAAAAGAACATTTTTTATCCTGTATCCAAAATTCTCTGGATATGGTTGTGCGTTTTAATACCAGCCTGGAGCATGTATGCTGCAACCAGGCCGTGGAAAAGCATTTGGGTATTCAGGAAAGCTTCTTTAGGGGTAAGACATTTCTAGGCCTATTGGATTATTGCTGTTCAGAGGAACAGAAACAACAGCTAAAACGAAGGCATCAACTGTTAAAAAAATGCCTGCAAACCGGAGAAGAGCAGAGCTTGTTACAAAAAAAGTTCTTTCCTTTACCGGGCAGGTACCTGACTACCAAAATTATTCCCGAAAAAGATCAATATGGAACCATTGTATCCCTGCTTTCGGTTACCCATGATATGGGCGGCCAAAAAAATCAGGAAGAGAAACTGCAGCAGCATTTTGCCAAAATAGGCTGGGGAGAATATGCCCTAAAAGAGGATACCCCGCACTGTTCCCAGGCATTTGAAGCCTGGTTTGGTTTGAGGACAGGTGCCCTTGAAGGCTGTTTTGCAGATTTCCTAAAATGTGTGCATGATACCGACAGGCAATATTTTATAGACATCCATCATGCCATTTCCAGCAGCAAAAAAGACCAACCCTTTGCTTGCCGGCACCGTCTGGTCAAAAAAGAAGACAGTACCTGCCGGATTAAGCAATGGGCCAGAGGTTGCATGGACCAGAACGGCAATCCTGAAAAAATACGCGGTTCTGCCATGGATATCAATTCGCAAAAAAAAGTCTGGCAGTCGCTAAACAAAGCCAGGCAAGCATACCAAACCTTGACCGAATTAAGCGATGATATTATTGGGCAGGCGGATAGGAAGGGACGCTGGATCTTCTTAAACGACCAGGCCTGCACGTTCTGGGACCAGTCACGGGACGCCCTTTTGGGAAGATCTCTTTTTGACTATACCCATGCCCAAGACCGCAAAAAAACCCAGGCCGCCCTCAAGGAAATGATGGGCAAAGGCCGATCGGTAAGAGGGCTAAAAAACAGGCAGAAAACACCCCAGGGTTGGAAAACCGTGCAGTGGAACGGGGCGGCTGTATACCATCAGGGAACCTGTACAGGCTTCCAGTTTATCGGAAAAGATATCACCCAAGTTGAAAAAGATGCCAAAAAACTCAGGTTTGCCAGCCTGCATGACAGCCTTACCGGCCTGTATAACCGGGCTTACCTTGAGGCAGAGATAGGCAGGCTGGACACTGCCAGGCAGATGCCTGTCAGCATCATCATGGCTGACTTAAACGGGCTGAAGCTGGTCAATGACAGTTATGGGTATCAACAAGGAGACCAGATGATCCAAAAAGCGGCCCGGATTCTCAAAGCTTCCTGCAGGAAAGAAGATATTGTAGCCCGCTGGGGCGGGGACGAATTCATTATTTTGCTTCCCCAGACGCCAGCCAGAGAAGCTGCCGGTATCTGTGAACGGATTGCTGCCGGCTGCAGGGATGCCTGCATACAAAAGATGCCCATCTCCATTGCATTGGGCTATTCCCATAAGCAGAGTGGCAAAAAAGCATTACAGGAGGTTTTAAGGGAAGCGGAAAACCTCATGTATCAGCATAAGCTGACCGAAAGAAGGAGCACAAAAAGTGCGGCGCTAAAAGTTCTGCTCAAAACCGTGGCCGAAAAGAGCTATGAAAATGGCAGCCATATCCAGGGCATGCAGCAGATTGTTCAAAAAATTGGCAAAAAACTGGGCTTAAGGGATGCCCAGCAATACCAGCTCAAACTTTTGGCCACCCTGCATGATGTAGGAAAAATAAAGATCTCTGAACAAATCCTCACCAAAAAAGGAGCATTGTCTGCCCAAGACTGGCGGGAAGTAAAAAAGCATCCTGAGATCGGCTACCGGATTGCCCGGGCAGTGGATGATTTTGCAATGGTAGCCGAAGAGATTCTGGCCCACCATGAACGTTGGGACGGCTCAGGCTATCCCCGGGCGCTGAAAGGACCGGATATCCCCCTGCTTTCCCGCATGATTGCCATCATTGATGCCTATCAGGTGATGCGCAGCGGCAGGCCTTACAAAAAACCGCTTTCCAGAAATCAAATCGTCAAAGAGCTTAGAAGGTGTGCGGGCACCCAGTTTGACCCTGCGCTGGTCAAGGCCTTTTTGACGGTGCTCTGACAAAGGCTTGCCTGCGCCTAAACCCCGGATCTCCAAAGGATGCCTGCCGTATATTGAAAAAGATTCAGCTGAGAGTGGAATTTTAAAAAAAGCTGCTGGCCAATGATGAATACGTATCTAAAAAAAGTTTATTCAAGTCGTATATCTTTTTTGCCGAAATAGTTAATAGAAGATTTGTGGCGGTGATTTACCAATTTGGACCCAATACCGGGAGACCAAAGTATGATTGTATCTGGTACAAAAAAATGTGCGCCCCACACCTGCGTAAACGGGCTTTGGGGCCCTTTTGCCCAAGAAAAGACCAATGCCTTGGCGGCCTTTGAAAAAAAATATGGGCTGGAAATGCCCTATGGGAACCCAAAGGCACAGATCCAGGCCCTTGCCTGCAGCCCCTTTTGCTCCCAAGAGCATTTTCTGGTAAAAAAGATCGGGTTGGGCGGCAAGCATGCAGCCGGGAACCAAGCAGGTCATGCCCAGCATATTTCCGATCTGCTGCAGGAAAAAATAAGGCTAAAAAAGACCATAAAAAAATTAAAAGAAGAGGTGGTCTCAGACAGCCTGACCGGACTCTATAACCGGAAATACCTGTTTGAAGTATTGGGCAAAGAATTGGACCGCTGCCGGCGCTACGGATCCAATCTGACTCTGCTGGTCATGGATGTGGATCAGTTTAAATCGGTCAATGACCAGTATGGGCATTTGTTTGGTGATTTTGTGCTCAAAAAAATGGCCAGCATATTGGCCGGCTGCCTGCGGGACTCGGATGTGATATCCAGGTACGGGGGTGATGAATTTGTGGTGCTACTGCCCCACACCTATTATGACGGTGCGGTGCAGTGCGCAGAAAAAATAAACAAAA
>PWYO01000304.1 GCA_003567835.1 Actinomycetota bacterium
AGGCGGTTGTCTGATAAAAAGATTCCCTATTTTTCAATTATCACCAACCCCACCACGGGGGGAGTCAGCGCCAGCTTTGCTTCTATTGCAGATATTATCATTGCTGAACCTGGAGCGCTTTTTTGTTTTGCAGGTCCCAGAGTGGTCAAGCAGACCATAAAAAAAGAGATCCCTGAGGATTTTGGCACTGCTGAAAGGAATCTGGGTAATGGACAGATTGACATGATTGTTCCTAGAAAAAAAATCAGAGATACGCTCATCAAACTTGTAAAAATGTTCACAGGGTAGAATTATGCGATTAAAAGATTTGAAAAATATGCCTAAAACCCATTTAAAAGATATATTGAAGTCTTTTCTGAAGCTGGAAAAGCTTAAAAAAATTCCTTTGTTTAAAACCATGCATTTCAAAGAAGCCGAAAGGGAACTGCTGAACAAAGTAGAAAACTACAAAAAGGTTGAGAGGGAGGCCCTGAAAACCTGGAAGATTGTAGAGCTTTCCAGAAATGAAAAAAGACCTCAAACCATTGATTACATACAAGCGATTTCAGATGATTTTATTGAGCTCTGCGGGGACCGGTTGAAAGGCGATGACCGGTCTATCCTAGCAGGTTTGGCGACCATCAATGGCAAAACTGTGGCCGTTATGGGTCACAATAAAGGAAAGAATACCCGAGAAAAGGTGCAGTACAATTTTGGCATGAGCACACCTTCGGGATACAGGAAATCACAGCGGGTGATGAAGCTAGCCCATAAATTTGGTTTTCCCATTGTCACTTTTATCGATACCCCCGGCGCTTACCCAGCATTAGAAGCAGAGGATGAAGGCCAGGCAAGTGCCATTGCCTACAGCCTAAAATTGATGTTTGAAGTTGAAGTTCCCATTATATCTTTGTTTATAGGTGAAGGGGGCAGCGGAGGTGCATTGGCTTTGGGTATCGGAAATTATGTGATGATGCTTGAAAATGCAACCTATTCGGTTATTTCCCCAGAGGGCTGTGCGGCAATTTTATGGAAAGACCCGGTTGGTTCCAAGCTGGCGGCCAGGGCTTTAAAGATTACCGCCAAAGATCTTTTGCGTCTTAAGGTAGTAGACAAAGTGATCAGCGAGCCCCGGGGTGGCGCCCATAACAATGCCCAAAGAATGGCACTCATCCTAAAAAAGCATTTAAATGAAGCCCTTGGGAAAATATCAGAAAAAACGCCCGCACAGTTAAAAGCGCAAAGGGCTGAAAAATATGAGAAAATGGGCAAATTCAAGCTGCTTGATTAAGTTCCTACGAACAGTATGACCGTTGAATTGGGGAATACGGTTGTGCCTGGTTTGGGAAATTGCGACAATACCAGTCCCCGCTGAACCGAATACGTAGATTCAACCTCTCTGATCTCATAATACAGGGCTATCTCCTGAAGGCTATCGATAGCAATCTGAAGTTCCTGCTGGCTAAGATTGGGAACGGGGATCATTTCCTGGTTTACCGAAATCAATAATTTTATCTGGGAACCGGCTTCGGCTTCAGAGCGGGGGGAAGGGCTGGTACCGGTTACCGTTCCCGGGGGAAGCGTATAATCGGTTACCATTTCAGCCTCTACTTCAAAACCAAGTGAATTGAGATTAGACAGGGCGTAATAATAGCTGGTGCCGGTTAAATTGGGAACGGTAACCATCTGGCTTCCTTTGCTCAAGGTGAGGTTTATGGGTGTATTTTGTTCTTCCTGTTGACCGAAATCAGGGTTTTGGTCCATGACCAAACCAGGCTGCACCTGGTCTGAAAATTCTTCCTTGGTCTGCCCCAGGACAAAACCGGCTTCCTCTAAGTATGGTTCGGCTTTTTCTAAAGAAAGACCGATGAGGTTGGGAACGGGTTTGGTGATGGCGCTGGGTCCTTTGCTTATCATTAACTCAATGAGTACGGGCGGCTCCATCTCCGTTTCCGGGTCTGGAGATTGGGCTATGATATTTCCCTCAGGAAGCACTGGGTCAAATTGTTCTGATACAATGACTGCCATGTCCATATCGGCAAGAATGGATGCAACGGATTGATAATCTTTTCCGATTAGGTCGGGTACTTGCACCGGTTCGACTACAGGTTCACTTCCCCCATCAGAAAGAGCCAAAACAAGCGCAGCCACCATAAATACAGCTGCCATAATGATGGCGACAATGCTGATTAAATTCAAAGGTCCCAGTATAGGGCGCATAAACAGTGATTTTTTACCTGTTACCATCTTGGCGGATTTTTCTATAGAAAGCTTTTTGTTTTGCAAATAGCTTGTTAAATCATTTTTTAAATTGCCAATAGAAGAATACCGTTGGCTGCTGTTTTTTTGAAGGCAGTGCATGACGATTTTTTCCAATGTGCGCGGGATCCCCTGAACCATAAGGGAGGGCTGCAGGGGAATTTCATTGATGTGCTTCAGGCTGATTTCTATGGAGCTTTCTCCTCTGAAAGGCAGGTCAGCGGTAAGCATCTCATACAATACCACGCCCAGGGAATAAATATCGGAGCGGTTATCTATGGATTTGCCCATGGCCTGTTCCGGTGATATATAATGGGCGGTACCGATGATGTTTAAAGTCTTTGTGGCATCATCGACAGAAAGCTTGGCAATGCCAAAGTCGGTCACCTTGACTGTATTATCGGTGGTAATAAGGATATTCTGGGGTTTGATATCTCTGTGTATCAGATTATTGCTATGGGCAGCCTCTAAAGCTTCGCAGATCTGAACAGCATACCTGGCTGCGGCCCTAGGGGATATAATGCCTTTCCTGTCAATGATTTCCTTGAGGCTGCTGCCTTCTATGTATTCCATACAGATATAGTAAGAACCATTATACTTGCCCCAGTCATAGATTTTTACAATATTGGGATTGCTCAATTTGGCCAAGATTTGGGCTTCTCTCTTAAACCTGGCCACAAAGCTTTTATCGGAAGCATAATTTGGGGAAAGGATTTTTATGGCTACTTTTCGGCCTATTTCTTGGTCTTGGCCCAGATAGACATTTGCCATGCCTCCTGAAGCAATTTTTTTAATAATCCGATATCGGCCGGCAACCAGTTTTTCATTATTCATCTTGAATGAGGATTAATGTAATATTATCCAAGCCGCCTTTCTTTTTGGCCTGTCTGATGAGTTTTTGGCCCATATCTTCCAGGCTGCGGCTGTTTTCCATAATCTTATTGATTTGTTTGTCTGTCAGCATGGCGTTTAAGCCGTCGGTGCACAATAGCAGGACATCCTTTGGCTCCAATTCGAAGCTGAATACATCTGAGTTGATATGTTCTGTATTGCCGATTACATTGGTCAGTATATTCTTTTTAGGATGGGAGAAAGCCTGTTCCGCGCTGATTTTCCCGTTCCGGTACAGTTCTCCCACCAGTGTATGGTCGCGGGTTTTCAAACGAAGCTCTTTGCCTCTTTTTAAATAGAGCCGGCTGTCTCCAGCATGGCCAACATAGGCGGTTTGCTTAACAATATAGCAGACAGTAAGCGTGGTTCCCATCCCCGAAAGGGATGGATCGGAGATTGAATCTTTGTACACGCTGTTGTTGGCTGAATCAATGCTTAAGCCCATCACTTTCTCAATGGTTTTGGGATCAGGGTCTATTTCATTTTCCAGGTATTGGTAAAAATCGCTTTTAAATACCTCAGTGGCTTTTCGGCTGGCTACTTCACCTGCATTATGGCCGCCCATTCCGTCGGCTACCACAAAAAGTTTTCCATCTGAAAAAAGGAAATCTTCATTGGTCTGTCTAAAATTCCCAATGTCTGTGGCTTTATAATAATCCATGATGTTCAATCATTGCTTATAATTATAATCATAGTATAGAGTATTGGTAAAAAAATAAAGGGGATTTTTTGGTTGGCATCAGCGGTGTTTTACATGCTCGCTTCTGCAGCCATTGCTTAAAACCAAAAAAGGCAATGAAACCCCATTGGGCAAAAGAGGGGCTGAAAGGGGAAAGAATTTAGATAGATTAGCCCCCTGGGGTTTTTTGACCGATGGCAACCATGAGCCGTATTTGAGAAAAATTTTCAGGTTTG
>PWYO01000152.1 GCA_003567835.1 Actinomycetota bacterium
CATATAATCGATATTCTGCTCAAGGTCTTTTTCCAGAATGCGGTCTCCGTTTACACTGGCCAGCACTCTGGCCCTGGTACATCCAAATAAAACCAACATCGATATCAATAAAACGATCATTAAAATCAAATTAATTTTCTTCAATGCCAATCACCTTTTTTCCTTAGAATCACTTTTTTTTATTAAAACATCTAAAACTGCATAGGTCAAATCAAGGTCTACGTTTTGACCTTGGGTATCCATGACCAGCTGCCCGCTTTTCCTGTCATAGACAATATTGTGGCCCAGACGGTCAATTGCCTGTTTCTGGTCCCTGTTTAGGTTCATTTTTTTTAACACCAGATTTCCACGGGCATAAGCCAAACTGGCTATGGATGCCTTTTGCATCAATATTTTTATTTTAGCAATTTTTATCAGGTTTTCCACCGTCTGCGGAAAAGACCCGTAGCGGGCTGCCAAACCCGCCCTGATACGCTCTACCTCAGGGATGCTTTTGGTTTTGCCCAGGCTGCGGTATGCAGAGATCCTTTCATTTTGGCCGGGCATAAAGCTTTTGGGAATGTAGGCACTTACCGGAACTTCAATCTGGATATTGATATCCTGGGTGACTGGCTGCCCCTTTATTTTGGCCACCTCTTCCTGCATAATCTGGCAGTACATATCAAAGCCCACACTTTCCATATGCCCGCTCTGCCTGGGACCCAAAATTTCACCGGCACCCCGTATCTCCATATCCCTTAAAGCAATGCTGTACCCTGAGCCAAGATCGGTATGCTCGGCCAAAGCCTTAAGCCTTCGCAGAGCATTGATGCCAAGCGTTTTCCTTTCCGGATAAAAGAAATAGGAATAGGCTCTTTCTGTAGATCGGCCTACCCTGCCCCTTAGCTGGTAGAGCTGAGACAGCCCAAACCGGTGGGCATGCTCCACAATAAGCGTATTCACATTGCTTATATCCATGCCTGATTCAATAATGGTGGTGGTGAGCAATATGTCATATTTTCTGTTTACAAAATCAGCCATGGTCTGTTCAATTGTTGAACCATTCATCCTGCCGTGGGTAAGGGCTATACGGGCCTGGGGCACAATAGACTGCAATGACTGAAGCTTTGATTCAATGGCGCCAACATGATTAAATACATAATAGACCTGGCCGCCTCTTGCCATCTCCCTTTCAATTGCCTGCCTGATAACCTCCCTGTCCCTTTTTCCTACGAAGGTCTCAATGGGGTTTCTTCCTTCTGGATAAGTCTGGATGGTGGCCATATCCCTGATGCCGGTCAAGGCCATATACAGGGTTCGGGGAATGGGGGTAGCGGTAAGAGTGAGCACATCCGCGTTCTTTTTTAAAAGCTTAATCTTTTCCTTGCTGGCCACCCCAAACCGCTGTTCTTCATCAACAATAATCAGCCCTAAATGGGCCGGCTTTACGTCTTTTTGCAGGATGCGGTGGGTTCCGATGATCATATCAATTTTCCCTTCATTGAATCTGGAAATGATCTGACTGGCACTCTTTTTTTTACGAAACCGGCTAAGCACTTCTAAAATCACCGGATAATCCTTGTACCGGGCGCAAAAGGTGCGGTAATGCTGGTCAGCCAATATGGTGGTGGGTACCAGCATCATCACCTGTTTTCCAGTTTCTATGGCTGAAAAAGCGGCCCTTATGGCAACCTCTGTTTTGCCGAAACCCACATCCCCGCATAGCAGAAGATCCATCGGTTTGGGCCTGGCCATAGCCTGTTTGACCTTTTTGATCGCCCGGGTCTGATCTTCAGTTTCTGTGAATGGAAAAAGATCGGCCATCTCCCTTTGCCAAGGGCTTTCCTGGGGAAAAGAAATTCCTTCTGCAGCCTCCCTCTGCGCATATAGCCGGGAGAGATTGATGGCCAGCTTCTGCACGGACTGCCGGACCCTTTTTTTCATGGAATCCCATTGCTTTGAATGCAGTGTGGTAATGGTGGGATTCTCGGCTCCAATATACCTGGTGATGCGGTCTGCCTGCCAGGTAGGAACATACAGCTTGTCCCCTTTTGCATATTCTATGAGGAAATATTCTTTTTTATCTCCCCCCGTTTTTCTGGAAACAATATCCAGGTACCTTCCAATGCCATGGGTTTTATGCACCAGGTATTCTCCAGGCTTAAAATCTTCGATCTCCTTGAGTGAAGTCAGTGCCCCCTTCTGAGGTTTTTTCTCAAAAAACGCATAGATGTCCAATTCACCGTATACCGAATGTTTTTCGGATACAAAACCGCGCATAAGCCTGTTATGAGTCAGGTTGACCACATGATGCTGTCCTTGCACATTCCGTCCAAAGGATATGCCCCCGTCACTTAAAATCTGCTCTATGGCGCCCATTCTTTTTTGTCCTGAGATGGCCATGGTAACCTTTCGATGTTCTGAAAAATCTTTCCGGATATTAGACAACAATGTTTTTGGCCGGCCAAAACTCTTTTTTTGCCCCCCCAATCCCAGTTTTTCTACATCCTGGGCATCGGGGCTTTTGAGCCGAAACAGCAAATCGGCTCCTTTTTCTAGATCCTGTTCTGCCATCAGGCAGCGGTGGGCATCTTGCATATGATCAAATACAGTCTTTTCAAGATCTTTTTGTAAAATTTTTGCCAGTATATCCCGGTCGCTGCCAAGTTTGATCTGTATCTCCAGCGGGTCACACAGCACCAGGCACAAGCTGCCCGCTGTTTGCTTTATATGCTGCTGTAAAGTTATCTGGGGTCCCTTGCCCCGCTGCCATGGGTTTATGCAGGGATAAACCGCTGCTTTCTTTAGTCTCCCCTGTATATTGCGGCTGACCGGTGATATTTTATATATGCCTTCCAATGCATCCCCAAAAAAATCCAGCCGGATGATATGGCTGCTGGCCATCCCGTATATGTCCACAACCGAGCCTTTGACTGAAAACTCGCCTTTGTCAAACACCATATTCACCCTTTCATAGCCGGCTTCAATGAGTTTTTTGCTCATATCTTCCCTGCTGTAATGGCCCCCTACGGCAAACAGCCCGGGCTTAAAGGCTTGGGCTTTTCTTTGATCCATGCGGTTTAGGCATGCACTGATGCCTGATACCAGCACCGGCTTTGACTTCTTTTGCAATGCCTTTAAAGCCTGCAGCCTCTGGCTTATATGCATCAGGTTGCTGGATCTGTTTTCATAGTAGGGGGCGCTGCCCAAAGGAGGCCAGCCATAGATTTTACGGGATGTAACAGGGGAAAGTTCCTGCATCAACTCTTTGGCCCGGTCTATGGTAGAAGTAATCACCAGCAGAGGCATGGGACAGGCTGAAGCAAGATAGGCGGCAATAAAGGGCCACAGGTCTTCCTGGACCCCAAGATCAAGCACCCCCTTCCCGCTGGGAAAAAGAGGAATTATTTTTTGAAACTCTTGTTGTTTTGTAAATAGGTTCAGCATATTTTGCATATAATAATCTAGGCTGATCATGGTTTTAGGGCGGTTAGTTGTGCTGGTTCATAGCATATTCAATGCCATGGCAGATGTAATCCTCGATGGTCTGTACCGCTTTTTGAAGTATGCAATCCAGTTCCCTGGTTTCTTTGCGGCTGAAATCTTCTAATACGTACAGGGATGGTCTTTTGGAACCCCTTGGCCTGCCAATACCGATCCTGAGCCGGTGAAAATCTTTGCTTTTGGTGACCGATACAATGGACTGCAGGCCGCGGTGGCCTGCTGTACCCCCGCCGGCCTTTAGTTTCATGGCTCCGAATGCAATGTCTAAGTCATCGTGGATGACCAGCATGGATTGTACTTGGCTGCCATAATGTTTCAAAATAGCGCCAACTGTGCCCCCGCTTCGGTTCATATAGGTAAGCGGTTTGGCCATCAAAACCTCTTTTTGGCAGATCTTGCAGGCAATCATTTGTGCATGGAACTTGCTGTATGTGCTGCCGCCGAACTTTTCTGCCACACTATCTACAGCCATAAAGCCAACATTATGCCTGTTGGCTGCATATTGTAATCCAGGGTTGCCAAGGCCAATGATTAACACCATGGCCTATCTGTTATTCCTGTTCCGGGGGCGGTGCGGCTTCTTCTTTTTCTTCTTGCTCAGGTTCTTCGCCCTCTTTTCCAATCAGCTCAGGTTCAAGCGCTTCGGCTTCTTCTTCCTCTTCCTCTTCTTCGATAAGCTGTGAAGGATGTATGATGGAAATGATGACTTCCTGGGGGTCATTTAACACCTTGATTTTCTCGTCCACCTCAAGGTCTTCCACCCTCACCGCATCGCCGATTTTTAATTCAGAGATATCAAAATCAATGCTCTGGGGGATATCGCCCGGCAGACAGGCTACATGCAGCTCTCTTAAGCTGTGCTGCAGAACCCCGCCTTCTTCCTTAATGCCTATGGCTATCTCCTCATTGAGGATCTGGAGGGGTACCTGGGTTTCCACTTCTTTTTTCATCTCAATCCGCAAAAAATCGAGGTGCACAAAATCCCTGGTAATGGGATCTCTCTGCATATCTTTTAATATAACTGCTTCCTTTTTTTTAGATTTGCCTACAGAAAGGTCGAATATGAGGTTGGCAGTCCCCTTGCCCTTTATGATCCCGGAAAACCCCTTGGCATCAACCTTCAGGCTTACCGGCTCCCTGGCCAGCCCGTAAAGCACTGCAGGAATATAGTTTCCTCTTCGAAGTCTTCGGGCAGCATTGTTGCCCAGCTCTTCCTTTTCCCTTTTATCTACTGTTAAGCGCAAACTCTCCATATATATAACACCTACCTTATCATTTCATTAAACCAGATTTTCGTCTTTAAATAACTCACTTACAGAATTGCAATGATAAACTTTTTTAATGGTTTTTGCAAGCAAGTTGGCAATGGATACCACTTTTATTCTTTCAGGGTCATAGGATTTGTCGATGGGCAGGGTATCGGCAACCACAATCTCTGCCGCACTGGATCCTTGGAGGACTTCAATGGCATTCTTAGAAAACAAGGGATGGGTCGCGGCGGCAAATACCCGGTTTACCCCATTTTCAACAAGCATCTCTATGGCTTCCACCAGGGTCCCGCCGGTATCAATCATATCATCAAAAAGGATGGCATCCCTTCCCTTCACATCACCGACCAGGTGCTCTATTTCAGCCACATTCTGGCATGGCCGCCTTTTGTCAAAAATAGCCAAAGGAAAATGCAGAAGCCTGGCCAGAATACTTGCCCTTTTTACGCCACCTACATCCGGGCTTACCACAACCCCGTTTTTAAGCGCTTTTTTCCTAAAGTATTTGGCAATGATGGGTATGGCAGTTATGTGGTCTACGGGAACATCAAAAAACCCCTGTATGGTTGCAGTGTGCAAGTCGGTTACAATAAGCCGGTCAATGCCTGCCACCTCCAGTATATCTGCAAACAGCTTGGCGGTTATGGGTTCCCTGCCTTCTGCCTTTTTATCCTGCCGTGCATACCCGTAATGGGGAATGACTGCATTAATCATGCCGGCCGAAGCCCTCTTTAGGGCATCAATCATAATCAGCAGCTCCATGATATTGTCATTGACCGGCGGACTGCAGGTCTGCACCAAAAAAACATCCGCCCCCCGAACACTTTCATCAAACCGTGCATATATTTCCCCGTTCCTGAACTTGGTGCGGTTTACCTTTCCCAATTTTTTGCCCAGGTGATGGGCAATCTTTTCAGCCAGCGGTATACTGGATGAGCCGGAAAAAATCATCAGCCTTTTGTTTGTGGGATAATCTCTCATGTACTTTCTCCTATGATTGGTCTTTTCTTTTCTTTTCCCTATATCGCAGCGCGCCCTGCTGGATATTCTTCTGCACCCCTCTGGCAATGGCCAGACAACCGTCAGGGACATCCTCGGTGATCACCGAACCCGCAGCCACCAGAGCATCCTTTCCTATGCGGACCGGGGCAACCAGCATGGTGTCTGAACCGATAAATACCCCGTCTTCAATGATGGTTTTGTGTTTGCTGAAACCATCATAGTTAACCGTCACACAGGACGCCCCCACATTGACTCCTTTGCCAATATGGGTATCCCCCACATAGCTTAGATGGGGCACCTTGCTCTTGTGGTCAATGGTGGATTTTTTTACCTCACAGAAGCCCCCTATTTTTACCCCAATCCCGGTATGGGTGTAGGGCCTTATATAGCTATAAGGGCCGATTGTATTCTCTTTGCCGATGCTTGCACCCAGCACCACCGAAGCATTGACCGCGGTGCGGTCCCCAATGGTGCTGTCCGCAATCTGAGAAAAAGGCCCAATGCGGCAATCGGGCCCAATGGCCGTTTTTCCGCTAATCAAGCACCCGGGGTGGATGATTGTGTCCTGCCCCACGATTACCGTGTCCTGAATGTAGGTGTTTTGGGGATCCCGTATGGTAACCCCCTGGACCATAAGCTTTTCATTGATCTTTTTCTGCATGCTTTTTTCAGCCTCTGCAAGCTGTATGCGGTCATTGACCCCCAAAACCTGTGCATAATCGGCAAGATGCAGGGTAGAAACCTTTTTGCCTGCAGCTGCCAGCTGTTCAACGATATCGGTAAGATAATACTCATTCTGGGTATTGGAGCTGCCTATATCCTTCAGCCCATCAAAAAGCCGGTCACGGTGAAAACAGTAAATGGATGTATTGACCTGTTTGATTAATTTTTGGTCAGGGGCCGCATCCGCTTCTTCAACCACTTTCAGTAAATTGCCATCCCTGTCTTTTACAATCCTTCCATACCCTGCAGGATCAGGAAATTCGGTGCTTAAAATGGTGGCGCTGCTTTGGGTCTTGTCCTGCTTTTGGGCAAGGTTGGCCAGGGTTTTCCCATCAATTAAGGGACAGTCGCTGCTCAATACCAATACCTGCCCGGCCAGTTTTTTTCTATGTCCGGAAACAGCAGCCACAGCATGTGCGGTGCCCAGCTGACGATCCTGATCCACGGCAATGGCCCGGGGAAAATCTTTTTCCAGATACGCCTTGACCAAATCTTTTTTGTATCCCACCACCACAAAAACATTTTTTGGCTCCAGCAGGTAGGCGCTGCCAAGAATATAATAGAGCATAGGCTTTCCAAGAATCTGATGCAGTGCTTTGGGATAGGATGATTTCATGCGCGTGCCCTTGCCTGCAGCAAGGATGATTACCGATAGGTTATTTTGTTTTACCATCTTCCTCTCTTCAGGTTACAAGCAACCGTAAGAATTTTAGCACACTTTGCCCCGATTATCTAAGCCAATCTGGAAAACTTGCCTTCGCAATCTTTTTATAGAAAACACCATCCAGAAAACAAAACCCGTACCCCTAAAACAGCTGTGTCTGATCTTTTTTCGCATTTGTTTAATGGAAAAAACAATCTTTTGCGGGCATGGCCCGCTGCGCATACATTTTTACCCATTCTGCGCTTGTTTCCCCTTTTGGCCCCATGCCTTCTTTTTTCCTGTTCCCAAATCGTTAAAAATAAAAGCGGCCAAGACGGGGTCCGGACATGGTTTTTACTTAATTTTTTATATCCCCTTTTTGCGTTATGGTGCCTATATTTTATAGCCTGCACATGATATTATCAATTCATTATTTGGGAGTCATAAAAAATTATGCAATATGGAAAAATAGGCCGAATTTTCTATTTTATGCAATATGGCATAAAAACACGGCTTTCTTCGGGGAGGCCCAAACCCCTTTTAGCCGGATTTAAGCTTACCCATAAGTGCAACTTACAATGTGACCACTGCCCTTTCTGGAAAAAAGAAGGGCCCCACATTACTTACGCTGAAGCGGAAGATGTGCTGCTTCGCCTGCACAAAGAGGGGGTGCGCATCCTGATCTTTGAAGGCGGTGAACCCCTGCTGTGGACGGGCATTGAACAGCTGACCGCCAAAGCCAAACAACTTTTTTTTACAGTAGGCATTACCACCAACGGCACTTTAGATCTTTGCCGGGCAGACCCTGACCTCTATTTTATTTCCATAGACGGACCCCAAAAAATCCACGATCAGATCCGGGGCAAAAGCTTTGACCGGATTATGGGTCATATCGGCAAGCATAAAAAACATAATATCATTGCCAATATCACCATATCCAGCCGCAATCAGGACCACATACTGGATCTGGTACAATTTCTGGAGGGGAGGATCAAAGGGTCCACCATCCAGTTTTTTTATCCCTTTCCCGGAGTGGAAGAACTGAGTGTGGCCCCACAGAAAAGAGAAGCGCTGCTGGACAGCTTGATTGGGCTAAAAAAGAAAGGGTATCATTTGCTTGATTCCTATCACTGCCTGGAGAGGATGAAAGACAACAGCTGGAAGTGCTATGATTTTCTCATTGCCAGTGCAGATCCCGACGGATACATTTATCATGGCTGTTACTTAAAAAACAGGATCAAAGATATTTATTGTGCCAAATGCGGGTATGCTGCGCATTGCGAGATTTCTGCAGCCTATCGGTTTGTGCCCGGGGCCATAGCCACTGCGGCTAAAATCTTCTGGTAGGCAATAACCGCTGCTTACCAGGATATTCCCGTCCTGTATGCCTGCAAATCCTTTTACCTGCGCACGATGTTGATGCTTAACTGCTCGGCCCTGGCCTGGGCCAGCGCAGTAACCGCACAGGTTTCAGGCACCGAAAGGGTTTTGATTTTTCCAGCAAAAAGGTTTACATCTTCTGCAGTAAGCACGCTTCCCTGGAATGTTTTACAATCGGTCTGAAGCCCCTTAAAATTTTGCCCAGAAAACGGGGTCCCTTTGGCCAGGCTTGCTTTTAAAAGCTGGCTCTCATATATAAATTTTGCGTTTAGCTCAATAGCATCTAACAAGGCAAAGGCATCATTATGGGTTTCTGCGGCCACCATCACCCCATGCAGGGGCATAATCACCACCAGTGCCTGGTTTTTTCCCCATCGCTGTTCAAATACCTCCAGCACATAGCTGAATTCTTCTTCGGTCATAAACCCCAGCTCTTGGGGCACAACAGCGATTTCATCAATGCGGTGGTGTATGGCGGTCTGGGTCATGCCCCTGGGGTTTTTTATGCCTGCTTCCACAATCAGTGGGCTGTAGAAAGTATTGCCGTGAAGCGTGCAGTTTATGGCTGGAAACTTTTTCAATATCCTGAGATGCAGGTCTATTTCTCTGGACAGTTTCTCTTTTCGTCCCTCGATAATATTGCCTTCCAGATCGGTGACCATGATGGTATCCGGACCAAGCTTCCACCTGTACAGATCTGCACTGCGGGTCTGGGTGGAATAGACCTTGTCTCCCACTCTTAAAGCCATGTTCCCCCCACTGAAATCAGTGAGTCCGGTCTTGGCGGTATATTCCATCACTTCCATAATAATCTCTCGAGGATGCAGAAGTTCATCTGCAGCAAAGCAATATACTTTTTCTTCCATCGGTTACCCCTTCATGTTAAATAAATTTTCATAGATCTCCCGTTTGCGTCGCCATCGCGGACCGTCCTGGGGGTGGTAATACTGCAACGGCATGGATTTTTTTACCACTTCTCTCCCCTCCTGGATGCTGTTTATCTGGCCATCGGCCATCATCTGCAGCAATATATTGCCGGTGGCCGTGGTTTCTGCGGGACCTGCGATAACCGGTACCCCTGCAGCATTACAAACCCATTGGCAAAGCAGCCCATTTTTGGACCCTCCCCCCACCATATGGACCAAGGTAATTTTTCTTCCCTGAATCTCTTCCAGTTTGTTGATATAATAAGAGGTCTTCAGGGCTAGGCTCTGGTAGGCACATCTGGCAATCTCCCCGGCATCCGCCGGCCGCTTTGCCCGGCTGCTCTTGCTCAATTCCCTGACCTTCTGGGGCATGTCCCATATTTCTTTTTCAAACCGGGGATCATCGATATCAATAAACACATCATTGTCTGCAGATTCCCGGGCCCAGGCTACAATATGGTTCCAGGTAAGGCTGTTTTTTTCCGCTTTCCACTTGGCCATACACTGCTGGATAATCCATAGCCCAACCATATTCTTGAGCAGGTGGTAGCTGCCCCCCGCCCCTCCTTCATTGCCCAAACCAAAGTCCAGGCACCGATTGCTGACAACCGGCTCTGTATGCAGGGTACCAATCATGGCCCAGGTCCCGCAGCAAAGATAGGCCCAGCTTTTTTGGGTGTCTTGCCCGGCCAGGGGAATTGATGCAATCTCAGCAGAGGTATCATAGGCTGATAGGGCCACCGGCAATGGGGCCACGTCCAGTTCCCGGCATATATTTTTTGCTAAATGTCCCATCACTTGTCCCGGCTCGGTAACCGGTAAAAATATATTTTGCGGTATGTTGAGTTTGTCCAGTATGTGCCGATCCCACCTCTTTTTTTTCTGATCCAAGGCACCCATGGTGGTTGCCCCTGTAAACTCACATACTTTGTTTCCGGTAAGAAAATAATTGAACAAGTCTCCCAGCATCAGCAGACAATGCGCACATTCAAGCATAGGAGACGCTTCGAGCTTCATGGAATACAGCTGGTAAACTGTGTTGATTTCCATGGTTTGGGTTCCTGTCCTTGCGTAAATCGTCCGGGGAGAAATCAACTTGGAAACTTGTGCCAATATGCCTGAAGTTCTCTTGTCCCTGTAATGCACAGGGTTTGAAAAAAGCTTGCCTGACCCATCTAAGAGTCCAAAATCGCACCCGAAGGTATCAATGCCCATGCTGGAGAGTGCAAACCTGGCTGCAGCCTTGCCCAAGCCTGTTTTGAGTTCAAAAAAAAGTCTTAAAAAATCCCAGTATAGGGTATTGCCTGCATATACAGGCTCATTTACAAACCGGTGCACTTCTTCCAATTGCACCCTTTGGCCATCAAAGATTCCCACAATGGCTCTTCCGCTGCTGGCGCCAAGATCAAAGGCTGCATAGTATTTGGTTTTGGTCATGTTTGGTTTCTTCCTTTATTTTTATCTCTTATGGCCAGCCCGGTCTGGGTTAAACGTGGTTTGGCCTGCCTGCAACTCCTTGGCGGTTTCTATTTCTTCGGGGGCAAAGCCCTCTCCTCTTGTCTGCGGATGCCTGCCGCGCTATGCCTTCAGCGGGCATAGATAACCGTTTGCTGTGGGGATGCACCCTGGTTCTTTGCTACCCATGCAGCCAGGGGCGGCCAATTTTTCCTGCATTGCAGCTGTATGGCCGGCCACTTTGGCCTACAGCCCAAACGAGTACAGGGCGGCAGATGGCCCTGTGTTGGAACCCAGGTTTTTTTGCCATACTTTTTATCCATGGTCCTTTAGCTTGTCTATCACTGCAGCCACATTATCCCTAAAGCTGCCTTGGGGTGCAAACTTTTTCTCAAAGAAAGCGCCTCCGATGGTAAAACCCCATACCCCCTGGCGCAAGGTCTGCTCCAGGCGCTGGCAGCTGTTTATGGAGCCGGCAGATACAATGGGCAGCCGCACCGCTTCCTTGACCCTGGATACCAATTGGTTCATTTTTTGGGGATATTTATAGCGGTAAACCGGTATGTTAAGGCCGTCTACTCCGGCCCGGGCAAGCCTTTTGGCCTCTTGTGCAATTTCTTCTATGGTCCCATCCAGCACCAGGGGCCGGCCGTAAAATTTTCCGCAGAATGGAAAATAGCGCATTTTTTTGCCGATCATGGCCTGAACCGAAGAGCAGTAGATGGTGCTGAGGCAATCAAAGCCCACCTCTGCTGCCAGTTTGGCGGTTTGCTTGACCTGGGCCGTATCGTATTTGACTACTTCCAAAAAAACTTCCTTTCCTATGGCATGTATGGCCTTTACCAGGCTTTTCATCTGGGCCGGAGCCAGACCGGTCTCTTTGAACCCGTAGTAGTCCACATCCAGGTCCTTGACCATGTCAAAATAGTTTTGCGCATCAGCGACGGTAAGGTCATTATGGGTAAACATCAAAATCAGTTTGGGCTTCATCTTGGTCTCCATTCCACTGCATCCATGGTGGTATAATCAATGCCGTTTAGATTGCACAAGTGAATCAGTTCCTGCATATGATCTCCATAGCCAATATTCCAATGGTGGCCAAACCCTCCTTGGGCAACCCTTGCCAACAGTTCCCTGATATTAAACGGAAAGGCAATATTGATGGGGTTTCCTTGGTAATGGTCCATAAGATCGCTGTCCAGGGCTTTTCCCCTGGCCATAAACATTTTGTAGCCGTATGAAGTGCCCATCAAATTGGTTACGGTCACCTGGCCGGGGATCCTTTGGGGAAAGAATACCGCTGCGCCTTTGCCCGTCTCATAATCATCGTGTATGGTAACCTCTTTTTGGTCTTTGGCCAGGCTGAATGCCCCGGCGCCGCAGTGGGAAAACATCAATGAATTCTGGGGGGTATCCAGTTTGAGCACTTTCATCTGGTCCCCGTTGGAAACAGCCCTGCCGCTTAAAAGATGCAGGATATACATCATTATGGTGGCATTGAGATCGCCTTCACAGGCAGCGGGAATGCCCATGTGGTTTAATTTGGCAATGGACAAGCAAACCTTTCCCTTAAAATGGGGAAAACAATTTATGGAGACTGCGTGCAGCCCATGCTTTTTTACCATATCCAGGATGCAAAGGTGTGTGGCAGCAGCCTCAAGGCCGTTCTGTTCACTGGTTTCTACTTTTGCTGCCAGCTGTTTGAACGTGTTCCATTCCCTTTTTGCCCGGTCGGGGGCAATCTTCTCCCTGGCCAGTACAATATGTTCATTGCCAAAATCAATGAGATTGACGTCAAATGTCTGTTTTACCGCCAGTTGGTCGATGCCCAGGGAGGTCATAATGGAGGGGTGTCCTCCCACATACCCTATATTGGATTGTTTGAGCCTGTTTTTTACTGCGCAGGCCCGCACAAAACGCCGGTAATCTTCCAATGCAGTCCGGTCATCAAATCGGCCGTAAATATAATGGTAATCAAGGCCCAGCTCGTAGGCCACGGGGATGACATTCTGTGAACCGGTTATGGAGACATTATAGGCATTGTAATCTGTGGCCCACATAATCAGGGGCTTGTCTATATCCTGCAAAAGAGGCATGACCTTTTTATCATCGGTAAACGTGCCGAACAAAAGCACAAATGCGTCCACATCCCGGTCATTGAAAAGACGGGCTGCTTGCCGGGCTTGCTGCAAAGAGGCGATCAAGCTGGTGGCAGCCACCACCTCAAACCCCAGTTTTTTGCTGGCTTCAATCAGGTCAGCCTGATAGGCAAAAGAATCATCTTCATCAAGGTTAAACCCTTCCAGGATTGCTGTGCAGATGCCTATTTTTGGCTTAAGCATATACATTACCTATGTGCATGTTTTCGTTTATAAAAATCATCATAGTTTATCTGATGCAGATAAGCAATTTTTTTTACAAAATAGGAGATCCCGGTGCCCATACTTTTACAGAAAATGCCAGCCTCTGTATCCAGAATGCCGCTTTTTTATAACCCGCAAGCCCTGATTTGCAGCTCAAAGCGCTCCCTCTAGGGTCAGTAACGCTTTTTTTATACCGGGCCCTGCACCAAATTGACCGATCTTTTTACTGCTGGCAATCACCCGGTGGCAGGGTATGAGTATCATCAGGGGGTTTTTGGCCAAAGCCGTACCCACCGCCCGCCAGGCCCGGGGATACCCGCTGGCCTGGGCCAGCGTTTTATAGCTTATGACTTCACCGTATGCCGTGTTCTGAAGGGTGCCCAGCACCTTTCTGAAAAAAGGTGTTCCGGTTTTCAGCCGAATGTTCAGGCTAAAATGCTGCAGGTTTCCTTTTAGATAATGGTAAATCTGTTCCTCTAAACCCGGGTGCCTGCCGCCGAAAACGGATTGTTCAGCCTCCAGGAAGCGAAAAAGTTTTAACTGGCTGCAGCCCAAAAAAAGGATGGGGCCTTCTTTTTCCCAGGCATAATGGAGCCGTCCCAGGGATGTTTGCATGCTGCCGTATAAAATCATTTCTGCACCACCGGTCTGAGCATAAGGGTGATCAGAAATATGGCTGCGCTGACCATGATAATTGTGGCACCTGAAGCCAGGTTCAAATAATAGGAAGCCACCAGCCCCAGCAGGCTTGAAGCAAATCCGAAGACCACCGAATAAGCCACCATTTGCTTAAAGTTGGCACTGATATTTTTGGAAGAGGCGGCAGGAATAACAATAAGCGCGCTTACCAGGATAATGCCCACCACCCTGGTACCGATAATCACTGTGGTGGCCAGAAGAATGATAAAAAGATAATCATAGGCGGCCACATGCAGCCCCTGTATGCCGGCAAGCTCACGGTCAAAGGTAATGCACATATAATTCTTAAAAAAAACCGACAACAGGATGATCACCACCAGGCCCAGGCTCACCGAAAGATAGAGGTAAAACCGGTCCACAGCCAGAATATTTCCAAAAAGATAGGTTAAAAGATCCGGCCTGTAGGTGTCAAGCAGGCCGATGACCAACACCCCCAGAGCCATGGAAGCTGGAAGAAAAATGCCGATTATGGTATCCACCGCCAGGATTTTTTTGTTTTTGAGGTAGGCGATAAGAAGAGCGATGATGATGCCAAAGATGACTGCGGTAACCATGGGGTTTAGCCCCAGAACAAAACCCAGGGCAATGCCCGCCAAAGAAGAATGGGCAATGGCATTGGCAAAAAAAGACATCTTTTGAAGAATGACAAATACGCCGATAAAAGAACAGACCACACCAATGACCACCCCGGCGAGAAGGGCCCTCTGCATAAACGGATAAGACAATAATTCCACCATGTCATTCTCCAAAAAGCCTGCAACGTTCACCTTCTTGGGGACTCTGCGTCTGCGGGTCTTTTTTTAGGCATTGCTTGTGCCTGAATATACCAAAACCCTGCCCATAGGCCTTTTTGATGTTTTGGGCAACCAAAACATCCTGCGGTGTTCCAAAAGCCACCAGGGTCCGGTTTAGGGCAGCAATCTTGTCTGCATAGAGATTGACAACGGTAACATCATGGGAAACCAGGGTTACCGTAAGCTTCTGGGACTCTTTTAAGTTTTGTATGAGATCATAGAAGCTTTTTTCTCCTTTCACATCCACGCCAGCCAGCGGCTCGTCAAAAAAAACAATTTTGGGCTGATTGACCATGGCCCTGGCAATGAGCACCCGCTGCACCTGCCCCCCGGAAAGCGCTCCAATCCTGGCCTGCGCATAATCGGCCATACCCACCTGTCCCAGGGCATCATCCACCCTTTCTTTTCTTTGCTCGGGAGCCCGCAACCCTTTTTGCAGCGCCACATCAATGGCCTCAGCAACCGTAATGGGAAAAGTCCTGTCAAAATCAAATTTCTGGGGGACATATCCCACTGTGGCTCCCAGCCCTGCTCTCTTATGAACAGATTTTCCAAACAAGCTGACCTTTCCCGTATAGGGCAGCAGGTTGAGCACCGCTTTTATGAGGGTGGTCTTTCCCGAGCCATTGGGACCGATAATGATGAAAAAATCTCCCTCATCGATGGAAAAGCTGATATCTTGCAGTATTTTCTTTCCACCCAGTGTCACGGATAGGTTTTTGACATCCAAGGCCTTGGGAGCAGCCATCGTCTAACTGTTTAGTTTTACAAAATGCGCAATAGAGCGGTCATAGGTTCTTTCTGCCTTATCTGAAAAATAGCAAGCAGGAAGCTCTCCGCTTTTGCGGTGATAGGTGATGCATTCACAGCAAACCCCTTTTCTGGAACAGGGTTCGTAGCTGCAGTTGCATATGTCCAGGTTTTCTTGCTTGTTGCACTCCATGGAATCCCTTTCTGTCAATATTCTATTCCTTTGACGGCTTTGATGCCTCTGCTAAAAGCATGCTTTACTTCTTTCATTTCGGTTACCGTGTCCGCGGCCTGTATCACCCTGGGATCTGCATTTCTTCCGGTCAGCACCAGGGTCAGGTTTTCTGGTTTATTTTCAATCATTTCCACCAGCTGATTTGCTTCAATCAACCCATAGTCTACCATATTGTTAATCTCATCTAAAACAATCACATCATAGACGCCTTCCATCATCTTTTCTTTGGCATAGGCCAGCGCTTTTTGGGCTTCCTTTTTTAGGGCATGGTCTATGACCAGTTTGCCCTGCTCAAATTTGATGAACCCTGAGCCCAACTGCTCAATGTCTATACAGGCCAGGTCCCTGCACACTTTGACTTCACCGGACATCCAGGGTCCCTTGATAAACTGCAAAACAAGCACCCGCATATTATGACCAGCCGCCCGCAGGGCAAGACCCAATGCAGCGGTGGTTTTTCCCTTGCCGTTGCCGGTATTGACCAGCACCTGTCCTTTTTTCTTTTTCATGGTATTGATTGTATGCCATTGCGCAGAAATTATAAACCATCATGTACGATTTTATAGAAAACATCCATATCCATATGCTCCCTGAACAAGCTGGCCAGCCGGTCATACTGTTTTTGCTTAAAGGCATCATAGGAGCCCTGTTCCCGAAGACAAATAGAAATCCCCTTTTGGTCCGCAATATATTCCATCAGGCACTTCTTGAGTATGAAATTGTCAAAAAGCCCATGGATATAGGTCCCCAGGACCAGGTTGTTTAATTTCTTATCCATTTTGAGGTGGCCTTCTTTTTTTTGGGTCCCCTGTTGAATGACTGCAAAAGGCTGGGGCAAATCCTTTTTAGAAAAAGTCTTGCCCATATGAATTTCATAACCTTTGCATACAGCTTTGGTTTCCTTGTTGCAGAAAGCAGAACCGGCAAGCTTAAACTGTACCTGGCTGGTGCTCTTGTTTTTATAAAACTCGGTCACTGTTTCCAGCAGTCCCAGGCCTTTGATATCAGTCAGGCTGGATTCAGCGCGGTAACGGTCAAAAATCGCTTGCCCCAGCATCTGATAGCCCCCGCATATGCCTATAATGGAGGCACCTTGTC
>PWYO01000085.1 GCA_003567835.1 Actinomycetota bacterium
GAAAGGTCTGGAGCTTCTGTTTGTAGACAATATCGACGATGTGGTCAGAAAAACACTGGCAAAAGACCCTTTTGTGGTGAATGTGTTTTAGCAAAAAAGCCCTCTTTTTAGAGGGCTTTTTTCTTAATGCTTAAAATGCCTTCTGCCTGTAAATACCATAGGGATTTTGAAGCGATTGCAAGCCGCAATGACAGATGCATCCTGCACGGACCCTCCCGGTTGAATAATGGCTGAGATTCCGTTTTCTGTAGCGACCTGTACCGCATCTTCAAATGGGAAAAAAGCATCAGAGCAAAGGCATGCACCCTTGGCTTTGCCTTCTGATTTATCAATGGATATCCGCACCGAATCAATTCTGCTCATCTGGCCGGCGCCTATGCCCACGGTCTTTCCTCCCCTGGCCAAAACAATGGTATTGGATTTCACATTCTTGGCAATCTGCCACCCAAATAGGAGATCAACCCATTGGCTGTCCGTAGGCTCGGTTTCGGTCACTATCTTCATATCCTGACGGTTGTCAATACCCGTGTCCAGATCCTGCAGCAGGATGCCGCCGTCCACACTTTTTATGTCCACCTGGTTTACCCTGCCTGCCATAAGGCGGTCCATATGTTTTTGAAGATCAAAATTGATTTTTAGCACCCGTAAGTTTTCTTTTTTGCCCAAAATCTCTAAAGCTTCGGGTTCAAAACTAGGGGCAATGAGCACCTCAACATACTTATCAGAAAGAAACTGAGCTGCTTCTGCGGTCCACGCCACATTACAGGCGACTACACTGCCAAACGCAGATACAGGATCGGTTTCATAGGCTTTTTGATAGGCATCCTTTACGGTCTCTCCTATCGCAGCCCCGCAAGGATTATTATGCTTGATTACCGATACACATATCTGGGGAAATTCCTTGACGATGTGAAAAGCTGCATTGCCGTCCAGTATATTATTATAGGACAGGGCTTTCCCCTGAAGCTGTTCTGCTTCAGTTAAAGATTCCGGACGGCTGTCCAGACGGTAATAGGCTGCATGCTGATGGGGGTTTTCACCATAACGCAGATCCTGTATTTTTTCCAAGTCCAAATGTACGGTATTCTGGAAATTGCCCTGGGAATCTTTGAACCTTTCTCTTTTTTTGTAGTGAAGCTGAGAAAAATAATCAAAAATGACCCGGTCATACTGGTTGGTATGCCCAAAGGCCTTAATGCATAGCTCAAATAGCGTATTTTCATCAATGCGCCCCTCATTGGCCTGCATCTTGTCTAAAATTGGGCCATAGTCAGCAGGATTGACCACCACAGCTACGCTTTTATAGTTTTTGGCCGCACTGCGGATCATGGTGGGGCCCCCAATGTCAATATTCTCTACTGCTTCAGACAAGCTTACATTGGGTCTGGATATGGTTTCTTTGAAGGGATAAAGATTGACAGCCACCAGATCAATAAGTTTGATGCCGGCCTGGTCTGCCTGCTGCATATGTTGCGGATTGCTTCTGTCTGCCAAAAGTGCTCCGTGGATCTTAGGATGAAGGGTCTTTACTCTGCCGTCCAGCATTTCCCTAAAGCCGGTAAGCATTTCTACTTTTTTGACATCAATGCCCTCCTGGGCAAGTTTTTTATAGGTGCCTCCAGTTGAATAAATCTCTGCGCCCATGTCCTGTAAACCTTTTGCAAAGTCTGCAACACCTTGTTTGTCTGAAACACTTATAAGCGCCCTTTTTACTGTTATAGCCATAAATTACCCCTTTTCTCATTCTCTTATCATTACTTTTCTACCCTTTACTACCAGCCTCCGGCTGCAAAAATAGTGGACTGCTTTGGGATACAGCCTATGTTCGGCCGCATGAATCTTTTCCTCCAAATCCTCTAGACTGTATGACGCTTTGATGGGCACCTCTTTCTGAAGTATGATCGGCCCATGGTCAAGCTTGCTGTCCACAAAATGGACGGTGACGCCGGTAATCTTAACCCCGTAATCATATGCATCCTTAATACCCTGTGTGCCTTTAAAAGAAGGCAGCAGTGAAGGATGGATGTTGATGACCCTTTCCTTAAAACGGTTTGTAAACCATGGCGTTAAAAGAAGCATATAGCCGGCCAGCACAATCAGGTCTATGTTTTTTTGCTCCATGATGGCCGCAATCCTTTGGTCATATGCTTGCCGATGTTCAAAATCATCAACAGACAGGACACAGGTCTCTATGCCCGCTTTTTTTGCCCGCTGCAAGACATAGGCATCCCTGCAGTTGGACAGTACCAAGCTGATACAACCATTGACTTCATGGCTCTGCATATAATCATAAATGGCCTGGAAATTAGACCCATTTCCTGAAGCAAATACAGCCAGCCGCATAGGCTTTTTATTGGAAATCAATGCTGACCTCACCTTTCCCTTTTTTGATTTGGCCTATGGGATAAGCTTGTTGTCCGGCATCTTGGGCAATACGTTCAATGGCCTGAAGGTCTTTTTGCCCGGCAAGAAGCACCAGGCCGATGCCCATATTAAACACATGATACATCTCTGGTTTTTCAATTTGTGCTTGGTGCATAAAATAGTCAAAAATAGGGTGCACGGGCCACCGGCCCTCAGTGATGGCAGCCTGCATGTTCGCCGGTAAAATTCTGTTAATATTGCCATAGAAGCCGCCCCCGGTAATATGGGCTATGCCGTGTATGTCTATTTTGTGCACGTGCAAGAGCTGAGACACAAAAGGAAAATAGAGCTTGGTGGGGCGCAGCAAATGCTGGACAAGGGTCCCCTCTTCCGTACCAAACGGCGCATCCAGGGACAGGCCTTTTTCCTTGATAATTTTCCTCACCAGAGAAAAGCCGTTGCTGTGGACCCCCGAAGAACTTATACCCACTACCAGGTCCCCTTCCCTTACGTTTTCCCTGCTTATAATTCTATCCTTTGGGACCAATCCCACGGCAAAACCGGCAAGATCAAGGTCATCTTCCCCATACATCCCCGGCATTTCCGCGGTCTCCCCGCCGATAAGGGCGGTATTGCACCGCCTGCAGCTGGAAGCAATTGAGCTGATGACTTCCTTGATGGTCTTTTCATTGATCTTTCCGCAGGCAATATAATCTAAAAAAAACAGGGGCACTGCCCCGCAGCAAAGGATGTCATTGATGCACATAGCCACCAGGTCCTGGCCCACAGTACTGTAGTCATCAGCCTGTTTGGCCAAAAGCAGCTTGGTTCCCACGCCGTCTGTTGAAGAGACCAAAACAGGCTGCTTGCAGTCTTTGAGCTCCGGCTCAAACAAGCCAGCAAAAGAAGATAAGTCGTTTAAGACCCGGCCTGAAAAGGTAGACGTGATTGAATCTTTTAAGCCGCCCAGCAAACGATCTGCTTTGCCAATATCTACCCCCGCATCTGAATAGGAATATTTTTTATCCTTTTTAGGCATTAGAAGAAACCTTCCGGCTGTCCATAGCGTATTTGTCATACTTAAAGTTTCCAGGAATCTCTACCGGATATATGCCGTTAAAGCATGCCAGACAGCAGCTTTTTTTCGATTCACCGATTGCTTTGAGCAGACCCTCTATGGAAAGATACTTCAGGCTGTCCACATGTAAAAACTTCCTGATATCCTCTATGGTCTTGTGGTTGGCAATAAAATCTTTTCTGGTGGCCATATCGATACCATAATAGCAGGGAAAAACCAGAGGAGGGGAGCTGATGCGCATATGAATCTTTTTGGCCCCTGCCCCATACAGCATCTTGACAATCTGCCTGGAGGTTGTGCCCCTTACAATGGAATCATCGACAACCACCAGCTTCTTGCCCGCAATGGTATCTTTGAGGGGGTTTAGTTTCAGCCGCACGCCCACTTCTCGGATTTTTTCACTGGGCTGGATAAAGGTCCTGCCCACATAACGATTCTTTATGAAACCTTCTGCGTATGGAATCTTGGATTGTGCAGAGTATCCGATTGCCGCAGGGGTCCCCGAATCTGGTACAGAAATGACCAGGTCTGCATCTGCGGGAGCCTGTTTGGCCAATTCCTGACCCATCCTATGCC
>PWYO01000070.1 GCA_003567835.1 Actinomycetota bacterium
CAGCAATTTCAATGAAATTGTCGGCCTTTACCAGTTCATGGGGGTAAGACTTAAATAATCCTCCAGGGTCCCATTTTGCAGACAGCAATTTATAATCTCTCTACCCATTGGATCTATTTTCTTGGTTAAAAATTTCTGTATTTCTCTCTTAAAGAAAAGATTTAAAATTTCAGAACCTCTGTCATAAGCTTCTTCTCCTATTTCCGGCTGAAGCTCTGGTTTTAGCAAATATTCAGGCATATTGACCCCTTCCAGCTGTATATTCAATGGAATGAATCCCAGCAGGGGGAAACGGGCAGGTTCGTTGTGTTTTGGTCGAAACTTTGCAGCACCGCGCCTTGCAATGTATTCTCTGGAAATCCATTGAGGCATGAAACCTACTTCCCATGAACCGATATGCTGATTTGGAAATAAAAGATACCTGGTATCCGGGGTGTCAAGGATTTGCTTCAATAACATATTCGCATGCTTTACATACTTGCCTGTAGCAAAAGGCCAATAGGAGCCCACACCTTCGCTTTGCAGCTCCCGGGTTTCTGTAATGCTGGGATTGGCATCACCGCGTGGAGCTACAAGCCTCCACAGCCAGGCGATAGCCGGGGGCAGTATATGGAACATACCAATAATGCCGTATGTTGGATGCTCACTGGTGCAAAAAGGTGCCCTGATGCCGAAACTTCTGTAATCAATTTCCACTGGCCCGTCTACGGTATTTGGTATAAATTTGCGGGGAATGATGACTCTTGGGTTTGGGCATAATTTACCTGGTTCATCTTCGGCATGTTCCCAGATCAGACAAGTTGAATCTGGTACACCATACAGGTTTAGATAAATCAGTGGTTTTTTGGGGTCAATGCATAGGCTTTCCAGATTCGGATCGGTCCCGTATCTGGTTATATGATTCAACCTGATAAACCAGGCTAGTTCAGCATCGGAAACCACTAATTTTTTATTGTTGTTTTGAAAAGCAGGCAGTGATAATGCCATATCATCCGTTACAGGACTCAATGTGCAGCTCTGGGTAAGCCTGAATAATATTTTTTTTCCAGTAACTTTGTTTGTACCAATCAGCAATCTCCCATCAGTCTCTCTGTGGGGATATTCAAGCATTTCACTTTTACCTCCGCCGCTGGCCCCTTCATGGAAAATAGTGGTTATGTTCTCATAAGGCGTATTAACCCGAACTGTAGAGCCATGCAGGGTTAACCACTTTTCATTTTCCCCTATCTGAAGCAGGACCCCAAAAATGCCTTTTTTTGCACTGGGTCCAGGGTAAAGATTATAAGAAAAAATTTCGTGTATTCTCTCACGCCGATTATGAACCACAAGCTGTTTTCCATTGAAATGCGTATGTCGAAAACTGGGAGCAAGATAAATGATGGTGATGGGTTTAAAACCATTTTCCAGGTTATCCAAATCAAGTATGCCCTGCAGGTCCGCGAGTCCTCCTATAAAAAATCCGGCATTGTCCGGTGCAATCAACAATCCATGATAACCGGTCAAAGGACCCCCCACATGAATGGGAAGGACTGCTAGATCCTGGGTCTTTAACCATTCACAAGTTTCAGAACGAATATCATTAAAATTTTGTTTAAAAATATCCTTAAATTTAACCTTATCTGTCTCTTTGTCATCTCCAATTACCGTGCAATCCGGATCTCTGCGTCTCATGTATGTTTCAAAATAATTAATGACAAGACCGTTTTTACATCTTACTACTTCTGCCTCGTCCACAGATTTACCGTCAACATCATATGATACAACAAATCGTTTATTTTCTTTGCCTTTGGTTGCCAAATCAATAATTTCTTCCCGGCTCCTTAACAGGGTTACCTTGGGAGATTGATTGAGTGTCTCTTTTACTTCATCGGGGATTTCCCAGTTTTTCCATTCCATTTTTTACTACCTCCAAAACAATCAACACAGTTACTTTTCCCCTTATTCAAACAGGTTAGAAGCAAGGTGTTGGTTTACCAATTAACAATCTGCCAAAAAGATTATGATCCAGTTTTTCCGTATTTTTTTGTGGACGAATATTATCACAGCAACACTATATTTACAATACTGTAACTGCCGCCAATTGGTTTTTTTAAAAACTGTGTCCAGGTTTATGCAAAGGCCAACCCGTCATGCTTTTCTGGTTTTGTGCGTGTCTTGTATCGGTGTGCAAACTTATAAACTTAAGCTCGATTATCTTTTGTCAAAATGCGCAATCAAACCTTTTTGCACGCAAAAAGTTCAATTCCAGTCCTCTTTATTGGGGCTGCATTCCAGCCTGGGTCTGCTGCTTTGCAGCAGGGGGCGCCTTGAAACCGGAGGACAATCATAGGCTTGATGATGGGTGACCACCTGTTTCTCTATATCCTGCAAAGATCGTATGATCGACAGCCCTTATAGAGTTTTTTAAGTGATGGGTGTCTCAAAAAGTTATGGCCGCCTGCCTTTTTAGTAAGCACAGACGGCCATATAATATTCAGCCTATAATAGTAGGTAAATATTTTCTTTGTTCTTATTCAATTTCAATTTCAACTCTGCGGTTTAATCGGCCTGCTTCTTCACTGAAATTGCCTTCACTTTCAACGTCTTCTACTTTGAGCTCAGTATCCCCTTTTCCGTCTACATCCAGTTCCCAGCCGTCGACATCATTTTCAGAAGCCCAGGCTTCAAACCATTCCATCACTGCTGTTGCCCTATCAAGGGAAAGCTCGAGGTTGGATGCAGCATCGCCCCTGCTGTCGGTATGGCCGATAAAGGTGATCTTTGCCTCAGGCAAAGCCTCATACAGATCAGCTGCAAATTCTTCCAGTACTTCATCTGAGCCTGCTTTTAGCTCTGCGCTTCCGGTATCAAACAGCACATCACTGGGAAGCGGCGGGGGCTGGGTGATGTCTATCTCCGGTTCCACAAACGGCTCAGCGCCGGGAAGGCGCCACATCTCAAGCGGGCCGTCATTTCTGACTACGGCCAGATGCCCTCCATCACGGGTAAAGGCCAGAGCCCTGGTGCCATCGGTTAATTCTTCTATTGCCTGGTCAAGTGTAACCAGAAGTGTCCCAGTCTCCACATCCCATATGGTGGTCTCAAGATACAAAGAGCCGACGGCAAGCAGGCTTCCATCAGGGGAAAAGTCGATTTCATTTACACGGTTCTCAAAGGGAAGGACGGCGACCTCTTCCTGGCTCTCCACTTCCCATATCCTGACTTTATCTTCCCGGTCTTGACGCATATACCCTGCCATTAAATTTCCGTCAGGGGAAAACTGAAACGGGGTTTTGGCACTTCCTGCCAGGATCCCAAGCTCTATTTCCTGGACAATCTGTTCTGTTTGAAGATCCCATATATACACGGTACCCGGATCAGTCCAAATAAGGGATGCCAGAAGATTGCCGGATGGGTGATAAACAATGGATAGAATAGAATCAGTTTCCGGTGCCTCCAGCTCGGTGACCTGTTCACCGGTTTCAGCATCCCAGATCCATAACAGGCCGTTTCGATTTCCTGTAGCCACATAAGACCCATCAGGGGAAAAGGCCAGCCGGTTATCATAGCCTGTATGCAGCTGGATGATCTCTTCTCCGCTTTCTGTATCGATGAGCGATACCCCGCCAAGCCCACCACCAATACCCATCATGGAGCCGTCTGGAGAAAAATCAATATCCTCTACTCTATGCCTGTGTGAGGCATCGACATCCACAGGCGTCCCATCATAAAGCAGGTGCGTATAGGTGGTAAGATATGCACCCACTACCAGGGTCTCTTCATCAGGGGACACAGCCACACATCGTAGGCGGGAGTCGAGGTCTTCATGTTCATAGACCCATAGAAGTTCAGCTTCTTCCTCCAAAACAGCTTCTTCAGGTTCTTCGGCAACTTCCGGTTCTTCAGGTTCCTCAACAGGGGGCTCTTCTGGGGGTTCAGGTTCCTCAGCTACTTCTGGTTCCTCTATGGGTTCCGGTTCTTCGGCAACTTCCGGTGCCTCTGCAGCACAGGCTGGAAGAAAAGCCAGGGTAAG
>PWYO01000041.1 GCA_003567835.1 Actinomycetota bacterium
GAAATGCTGGAAGAGGCCCAGAAGCAGAAAGATTATGTGCTTATCGTAGACGGGGCCATCCCCGCAAAGGGCAATGGAGCCTATTGCGCCACCGGAGAAAAGGACGGCAAAAAATACACCATACTGGATGAAGTGGTTTCCCTTTCAAAAAATGCGTTCCTGGTCATCGCTTTGGGCACCTGTGCCGCCTTCGGAGGCATTGCTGCGGGCAGCCCCAATCCGACCGGAGCACAGAGCGTAGGGGATGTTTTTCTGACCCATAACATCGATAAACCTCTTATCAATATTTCCGGCTGCCCCCCGCATCCAGACTGGCTGTTTGGGTCCATTGAAGAAATCCTTTTAAAAGGGGCAGAAAATGTAGCGCTTGATGACTTTAAGCGGCCCAAAACCTTTTATGGAAAACTCATTCACGAACAGTGTCCCAACCGGGCTTATTTTGATGAAGGCAAATTTGCCAAAAAACTCGGAGACCAGGGATGCCTTTATGAATTGGGGTGCAAAGGACCGATTACCTATTCAGACTGCCCCATCCGGCAGTGGAACGGAAAAACCAATTGGGTGATTGGCAGCGGTGCCCCATGCAGCGGCTGCACCCAGCCCGAATTCCCGGACTTTGTAGGGGACTTTTATGAAAAAATCATCGATGTGCAGGTTCCCGCCAATGAAAGAAAAATAGAATCAAAAAATATATAACCCTGATCAGGAGGTTAAACTAGTGAAAAAAATTGTCATACATCCGATTACAAGAATAGAAGGCCATCTGAAAGTCGAAGCCACGGTTGAAAACGGAGTGGTCAAAGATGCCCAAATGAGCGGCACCATGTTTCGGGGCATTGAGATGATGCTGAAAGGCAGGGACCCCAGGGATGCCGTTTTAATGACCCAGAGGATATGCGGAGTGTGTCCTGAGCCCCATGCAAGCGCGGCGGTAAAAGCGGTAGACAGCTACGCCGGTTTAGACGGCAGCATACCTGAAAACGGCATCATACTCCGGAATCTGATTTTGGCCACCAGGACCATCGCCGACCACATCCTCCACTTTTATATTCTAAGCGGCCTGGATTATGTGGACCCCACCAAAGTTGCCCAATATGCTGGGGACAATAAAGACCTTCAGGTATTGAAGGGTTTTCTGGAGCAGGGGTTCTCCAAGCCTTTCCTCCCCCGTGATGACATTGATTACAAGCTGGATGATCAGACCACCCAGGAGGTCGTGGGCCACTATATCAAAGCCATGGACATATACAGGAAAGCCCAGGAGGCGGCAACCATGTTCGGGGGCAAATGGCCCCATGATGCTGCTATCGTTGCCGGTGGCGTTTCTGAAAATGTGACTGCTGACAAGATTACGGAGTTTTTATGGCGGGTACAAGAGGTTGCTGATTTTGTGGAAAATGTGTATTTGCCTGATGTGGTGGCTGTGGCCCAGGCCTATAGCGAGTATTTGGGTATGGGCAAAGGCTGCGCCAATCTTTTAGCCTATGACGGCTATCCCGTTGGCGGCCAGACTTTGATCAAGGGCGGCCTGGTTACCAATACCGACCAGTACAGCCAGGTGGACATTAAAAAGATTACCGAAGAAGTTACCCATAGCTGGTATGAGGACCATCAAGCGGTTTATCCCGGCGAAGGAAAAACCGAACCAGATGCGGATAAAAATAAGGCTTATTCCTGGATTAAATCCCCCCGTTATAATGGCGAAGTTTTTGAGGTTGGCCCGCTGGCCAATATGCTTACCACCTATTTGTCCGGCACCAATCAAAAGGTCAACCAGCTGGTAGACAGCGCTCTGAATAATATTGGGGCCGGTATAGGGGACCTGTACTCCATAGCCGGCAGGCATCTGGCCAGGGCACTTGAGGCAAAACTGCTGGCAGAAGAAGTTGTGGGATGGGCAGGCTCGCTTCAGCCCGGAGCGCCCACCACTGCAGCATATAACCCCCCTGACCAGGGCCAGAGTGTAGGATTGGTGGCTGCTCCAAGAGGCGCCTTGGGCCATTGGCTTGATGTAAAAGAGGGGAGGATCTCCAATTATCAGGTGATTACCCCCACCGCCTGGAATGCTTCTCCCAAAGACCAAAAAGGCCAGGCGGGACCTTATGAGCAGGCAATTATAGGCCTGAAAGTAAGCCAGAGCCAGGCGCCTGTGGAGATCTTGAGAGCCATCAGGAGCTTTGACCCCTGCACTGCCTGCGCAGTGCATCTGACCACCCCCAAAGGGGACCTGCTGGGAAAATATAAAGTGGTTTAAAAATTTAGATTTTTATAGAGGAGGCCTTTATGATATTAACTGAATCAAAACCGGTTGAGGAAATCGTAGAAAAACTGGGCAAGGAAAAAAACATATTTATCATGGGTTGCGGCGGATGCCCGGAAGGTGCTGAGACCGGAGGAAAAAAAGTACTCAATGAAATGAAAAAAACATTGGAGCAAAAGGGGTTTTCAGTAACCGGAATCATTGAAATAGATTTCATTTGCCAGAAAGCGCTCATACGATCCCGGCTCAAACCCAGAACGTCAGAAATTGAAGCTGCTGACTCTGTTCTGGTGTTTTCATGCGGTTTAGGGGTGCAGGCAGCATCAGAGGTATTAGACAAAGTTTGCCATCCGGCCCTCAATACCATGACCTTCGGGGGCATTACCGGTATGTGGCATGGAAAAGAAAGGTGCGATACTTGCGGAAGCTGCATCCTAGACTTAACCGGAGGCATTTGTCCCTATACCAACTGCCCCAAAATGCTTGAGAACGGGGCTTGCGCCGGCCAGAGCGATGACAAATGCGAAACAGACCCTGACAGGGACTGCGGATGGGTATTGATCTACAAGAACCTGAAGAGGATAGGCAAGCTGGACTTGCTTGAACAGTTTATCGAACCCAGAGACTACAGGAAAGCATTACCCACGGAAAAATTAAGAAATTCAAGATTATGGGCTTATGATGAGGAGGCAGCAGATGAATAAACAAAAGACATACCTTTCAACATTGGAACAAAAACTTGCTGAAAAAGAATTTGCAGTAACCTGTGAGATAGGACCCCCCAAGGGCGCAGACAAGGAAGAGATCAGCGAGGCAGCAGGTTTTCTAAAAGGAATCGCAGACGGCATCAATGTCACCGATCTGCAGAGCTCGGTTATGCGCATGGGCTCCCTTACCACTTCCGCGCTCCTCATAGAATGGGGCTATGAGCCGGTATTCCAGATGACCACCAGGGACCGAAACAGGCTGATGATACAGTCAGAGCTTCTAAGTGCTTATGTAGCCGGGGTGAGGAATGTATTGGCCATTACCGGAGACTATACCAATATAGGGGACCATCCCCAGGCAAAACCGGTATATGATATGGATTCTGTACAGCTGCTGTGGACCATGCAAACCCTTGAACAGGGCAAGGATCTGGTTGGAAATGATCTCACCCATAAGCCGGCATTTTACAAAGGCGCGGTGGTAAATCCGGGCGCAGATACGGAGGCCGCTTATGAACTGCAGATTCTAAAGATGAAGAAAAAGATAGAAATGGGTGCCCAGTTTTTCCAGACCCAAGCCATATTTGATGCAGAAACCTTTAAAAAATTCATGGACAGGCTGGAAAAAGAAAAAATTGATGTACCCGTCCTGGTGGGCATCATCCTTTTAAAATCAAAAGGCATGGCCAAATATATGAATAAATTTGTCCCTGGGGTTTTTGTGCCTGACAACCTCATAGAAAAAATGGAAAAAACCGATGATAAGGCAGCCACCTGTATAGAGATTGCTGCGGATCTTATCAATGAAGTGAAATCCTGCTGCGCTGGTGCACATATCCAGGCCCTTGGCTGGGAGAAACATATAAAACCTATCATGGACCTTGTGCAATAAATTTGGCAAAAAGAATAGAAACAGTTATTTTGGGTGTGGGCAATACACTGCTTGGTGATGAAGGCATCGGGGTACATGCAGTAAGAAGGCTGGACCATGAAAAGCTGCCTTCATCGGTGCTTTTAATTGACGGGTCCACTGCAGGGTTTAAGCTGTTGGCCCTTTTTGAACAGTACAATGGATGCAGGTTTATCATCATAGATGCCCTTCAGGCAGACCAAAACCAAAAAAAAGGGACGGTGTATTGCATACCCTTGGATGATTTTTACCGAGTCAGTCAATCCGGTTGCTCGGATCCTGATTTTATTTCTTTTCATCAAACTGCAGTAACCGATGTGCTGAAGCTTTCCTGCCTTACCCGCCAAAGTAAAATAACGGGCTATTTTATTGGGGTCAATATCATGCATGCCCAACAAGATCATTTGGATTTTTCCATGACTTTAAGCAAAGAAGCGCAAAGTGCATTGGAAAAAATTGTAGAAATCGTAAAAAAATTGCTTTGATAGGGCTTGCTAGTGCCCTAAGTGTTTAAGGCCTGCGTATAAAAAACGGTAAGGGCAATTGGCCCAAAACAGGCATATCCTCTGTTTATCGGGCCACAAAATTGACCAGCTTATTGGGCACCACAATGGTCTTTACAATTTTTTTGCCTTCAATAAACTTCTTTACATTCTCAGAAGCCAAGGCCGTCTTCTCTGCTTCCTGCCGGGACAATCCAGCGGTAAGTTCAGCCTTGTCCCGAACTTTTCCATTCACCTGAAAAACCATGGTCACCGTTTCTTCTCTGGCAGCATTCTGGTCGAAAACCGGCCAGGGGATCTGATGGATGCTTTGACCATGGTCCATCATATGCCACAGCTCTTCGGTCATAAAAGGCGCCATTGGCGAAAGAAGGACCAGCAGTTTCTGGGTCAGTTCTGCAACCAGTGCCTTATTTTTTTCACCCTGGCCTGCTTGTTCCTCATATTTATACATGAGGTTAACCAATTCCATAAGCGCACTGATGGCAGTATTGAAGTTAAACCGTTCCAGGATATCTTCGGTGACTTTTTTTATGGTCTGATGGAGCTTTTTATAAACTTCTTTTTCTAAACCTTCCAGCTCTGTTTGATCAAATTGGCCCTTGCGGCTTTCTGCAATCAAGCCGATATTGCCCACAACCAGCCTCCAGACCCTGGCAAGAAAGCGGTTGGCCCCTTCCACGCCGCTGTCGCTCCAATCCACCGCAGAATCAGCCGGGCCCATAAACAGTATGTACAGCCTAAGTGTGTCAGAACCATAGCGGTTATAGATCTCTGAAGGGCTAACCAGATTGCCTCTGGACTTTGACATTCTTTTCCCTCCCAGGTTTACCACCCCATGGGGGAAATATTTGGTAAAAGGCTCCCTGAATTTCACCAGCCCTGCATCATAAAGGACCTTGGTAAAAAACCGGGCATATATCAGATGCATGGTGGCATGCTCTATGCCTCCAATGTACTGGTCTACAGGCATCCAGTAATCCGCTTCTTTTGGGGCAAAAGCCTGCTCTTTTTCATGGGGGCTGCAGTATCTTAAAAAATACCAGGAAGAACATAGGAAGGTATCCATGGTGTCGGTCTCCCTTTTGGCTTTTCCTCCGCATGCAGGGCAAGTGGTATGGACAAATTGATCACAATAGGCCAGGGGAGAAAGCCCGGTGGGTCTGAAATCCACATCATAGGGAAGCTTGACCGGGAGCGCACTGTCAGGCACGGGGACCGTGCCGCACTTTTGGCAGTAGATGATGGGAATCGGCGCACCCCAGTACCTCTGGCGGGAAATCAGCCAATCTTTAAGCTTGAAATTAACTTCAAACGCTCCAATCCCTTTTTCTTGCAGATGCTCTGTAACCTTTTTTTTGCCCTCTGTAGAAGGGGTGCCGGTAAACGGGTCCGAATTGACCATAATGCCTTCCTGGCAATACGCGGCTTTCAGCTTATCTTCTACTTTCCCATCAGGGGAAATGACCTGCCTGATGGGGATATCGTATTTGGAAGCAAACGCAAAATCCCTTTCATCATGGGCAGGCACGGCCATAATAGCCCCAGTTCCATATTCTAAAAGCACATAATTTGCAATCCAGATGGGTACTTTTTCCCCATTTAAGGGATTGACCACATAACTGCCCGTAAAACACCCAATTTTCTCTGTTTCTGCCGCACCCCGTTCCACATCACTCTGTTGGGATATAATCTTTTTTACCTGTTCTACATTTTGCCTGTATGCAGGCTTGGTAATCTCTTCTACCAGTTCATGCTCCGGGGCCAGGATGAAGAAAGTAACCCCATATAATGTATCCGGCCTGGTGGTAAAAACAGCAATGTCTAAATCTTTGCTGCGGTCTGCTACCTTAAAATGCACACAAGCCCCTTCACTTCTGCCAATCCAGTTTCTCTGGATGGCCAAAACCTTCTCCGGCCAGCCCTCCTGGATCAGTTCCATATCATCCAGAAGGCGTTGGGCATATTTGGTGATCTTGAAAAACCACTGAGAAAGCACTTTTTTTATTACCATGCTGTCGCAGCGCTCACATTTTCCTCCTATGACCTGCTCATTGGCCAGTACCGTTTGACAGGAATTGCACCAGTTTACAGGAGCTTCTTTTTTTTCAGCAAGTCCCATGCGGTAAAACAGAAGGAAAAGCCACTGGGTCCATCGATAATAGTCCGGCTCAGAGGTGATAATCTCATCAGAAAAATCATAGGCTATGCCCATCCTTTTTAAAGCTGCCCGCATCTTTTCAATATTGGCCAATGTACTTTCTCTGGGATGAATCCCGCTCTTGATTGCTGCATTCTCTGCAGGAAGCCCAAAAGCGTCAAAACCAATGGGATGGAGCATGTTATGGCCCCGGCGGGCAAGAACCCTGGCTGCCACATCCCCTATGACATAATTTCTGGCATGGCCCATATGAGGCTCCCCTGAAGGATAGGGAAACATCTCCAGCATATAATATTTTGGATCCTTTTTGTTTGACTTGAGGTTGTAGATACCCTCCCGGTTCCATCTTTCTATCCATTTTTTTTCAATTGCGGTAGCATCATAGGTTTTTTGTTGGTTTGATTTTTCCAATTGGGGTCCTCTCTAGTTGGTTCAACGATTCCAGTCAATGGTATCAGAATCCATCCATAGCCTTTCAAGGTCATAATACTCTGCAAATTCAGCAGTGAGTATATGGATCACAAAATCATTATAATCGGCCAGTATCCAATTTCCTTCCTGGGCGCCGCTGACTGTCACCGGCTTGGTGTTTTGTTCTTTTAAGGCTTTGGCAATATCTTCATGGATGCGTTTGCCAAGCCTGGCATTCCTGACACTGATAATTAAAAAATAATCAGTAATAATTAGCCTTTTACGCATATCCAGGATTTTGATATGATCCGCCTGCCGGTCATCGGCAATCCTGGCAGCCAATTTTACTGATTGCAATATGGCATTTTCTTTTGTATTTTTTTGATTAATTTGTGTAATCGCCTCCTATGATGATGCTGATATCTACATTATCTACATTATCGTCTGATGACTCAATAACGCCCACGCCCAGCTGCTGCTGGATATCCTGGGCAAGATCGGTTACACCTTCCCTGGTGGTAAATACCATGATGATAGTCTGATCATAATCAAAGTTATCTGCATTCTTGGTTTCCACTACCTCCATAACCGGAGTGGGATCATTGAATCTTTCTACCAGTATGTCTTCTACCGTAGTTGCCAGCCCAGTAGTGCCTTCGCCATTGAGGATATTAATCTCAATTAAGTCTGCAGTCTGTTCAGCCTCTTCTGGCTCTACGGCTTCTTCGGGCGGTTCAGGAGCAGCCGGGCCTAAGGCATCAGGGTTAAAATCCGCTCCCAGAATAACCACAATCTGGGACTGGCTTAAGCCCTCATGGGTGGATAAAATCCCCGCGTCTAAAAAAGCCATCAGTTCTTCGGCAGCCTGCATGACAAAACCTTCGGTAGATGAAACGATAATCTCTGTAGAATCATAATCAAAGCTGTCAGCATTACCCACTTCATCTACATGAAATTTCTTCTGTCCGTCCGCATGGGTTAATGTGCCCACCAAATCTGCTGCCTGCCCTGCTATGCCCGGAGTCCCTGCTCCGTTTAATATTTCCAGGCTTACCGTTTCAAAAACCTGGTCTTCAGAAACAACTTCGGGCCGGTCGGAGAAAATATCGGAAATTCTGGCAATATCAGGCACATAATATGTTTGGCCTTCAAGCTCTACGGAGGAAACATCAAGCCCGTAGACCAAATCTTGTGCATCATCGATCCTGGCAAAAGTAGAGATGGTTTTAGAAAGATCTTCCAGGTTCAAATTGGTATCCATATAGCCGCTGATCGTGGCCAGATTTTCAGCCAGTTCTTCCGGTCCTTGGCCAACTATGGCTGCAAACAGGGCACTGTATACCGCTTTTTGTTTTTTTACATCATCGGTGGTAACCTCTGTCTGCTGTCCGCTATATCTTTCCAGGAAACTGGCCGCTACCTGCCCGTCCATCACATTTGAACCGGGCTCCAGCTCGATTTCTGTGCCATCCTCCAAAGTAAGGCCCACACCTGAATCAAGATCTACGCTGATGCCTCCAAGGCGGTCAACGGTATTGACCACATCCATCAAAAGATAATGGTCTACATCAACCCCCAATCCATTTTTTAGCGTCAAGGAAAGAAGATCCATGCCTCCATAGTTTACAGCCCGGTCAACACTTTCCAGGCCGAATCCAGGTATATCCAATAACACCTTTACCGGCATATAAAGGGAAGTAAGACGGTTGTCGGCACTGTTAAAGCTGGAAAGGACAATCGAATTCATACGGGGCTCCAGAAGGTCTTCTCTGGCCCCTGCCATCACAATATTGATGTCTTGCGCCAAAGCCAGGTCCTCGGGTATGGTAATACTGACCGCCTGTTCAGGCTCATCTGTCGATAGGAATCTGTTGCTGATAAACCGCCAGGCAAGGACCGCTGCTCCTGCCAATACCACCAGTATGATCAGGATGGTAACGATGGAGATAATCATTCTTTTGCGCTTGCTTTTGTCCTTTACTCTCCGGCTCCTATAGCCGGAAACATCTTTCTGGTCTTCTTGGTCAGAATCTCTGCCAAACTCGAAATCATCATCATTGAAAAAATCTTCCAGGTCTTCGTCTTTTCTATCATGCTCGCTATATTTGTTGTCATCATCATTGGAAGCCATTTTATCTACCTCCGCACATATTGTTCCAAATTACACTTGTTTTGGGATGCAATAACTTGTTTCTTTCTATGTTATAAATCATATTATTTTTATACACTTCTTTTAGGCAGCGGTCAAGTGAATGCAGTGCAATCTTGCGCAGCTGCCCTACTGATGCATAATCCCTGGTCTCTTCTATCTTATCAGAAACAAATAAAATTTTATCTACCACCCCCATCTTGATGCAGCCTACCGTGTGGCACCTGATGGCTTTCAGGATCTGGGAATCTGTAATATGAAAATCCCTTTCTACCAGAAAACCCCCTACCAGGCTGTGAAGGATCGGCTTGCATTTCTTTTCAAAGCCGGTCAACTGGATATGATTTTTTTCTATGATATCCAGCAAATCCTCATATGTATATATTTTACCATAGTCATGCAGAATAGAGGAAATGCAAAGCTTAAAAAAAGGACCCATACCTTTTTTTTGGCCTTCTTTTTCTAAGATATAGGCCCGGCCCAGGCTCTGGGCGCATTTGAATGTGCCCATGCTGTGCATATATAAGCTGGAGGGCATCATCTGCTTTATGCTTTGCGCCAGCTTAATTAGATAATCCCTTCTTTTCTGTGAAAGCATGCTGCTATATATATAATCCATGCTTCATGATGTAATGGCTGATTCCTTCCGGTACCAGGTAATCAATGGGCTGTTTTTTTTGTATCCGCTGACGGATATCGGTAGAAGAAATGGCAAGGGCTGGAACCTCCATAACAGATATTTTTCCATTGCCTTCCTGCTGGTTTGCAAACAGTTTCTCTTTTAGATCATCGATGCGAGCCAAATTGTAACCGGGCCGGGTGGCAGCAATAAATGAACAAAGGGAGATAATCTCTTCGGTATCTTTCCAAGTCAAAATCTCCAATATGGCATCGGCACCGGTTATAAAATAAAGGGAGACTTCTTTGCCGTAAATGCTCCGGAGCTCCCTGACCGTGTCTATGGTATAAGACTTGCCTTTCCGGTCAATTTCCATGCGGGATACGAAAAAATCATCATTGGAGGCAGTTGCAATCACAGTCATCAGGTACCGGTCCTCTGCGCTGGCAATATCATTATCCACTTTATGCGGCGGATCACAGGTGGGAATAAAAACAACCTGGTCCAGCCTGAACTGGCTTAAAGCTTCTTGTGCAGTCACCAGGTGGCCCAGATGTATGGGGTTGAATGTCCCCCCCATGATGCCGATCCTGTTGCGGCTTTCTTTGACCTTGTATATGCTATTTTCGTATTTGTCCTTCTCCATATATCACAAACTTATTGGTGGTAATCTCCCTTAGGCCCATAGGCCCCCGGCGGTGCAGCTTCTGGGTGCTGATGCCGATTTCAGCCCCCATTCCAAATTCCCCCCCATCGGTAAACCGGGTGGAAGCATTGACATTCACCGTGGAAGAATCAACAGCCGCCGTAAAATACTGGGCATGGCTGTAACTGGAAGTAATAATGGCATCGGTGTGATGGGAACCGTAACCGTTGATGTGGGCGACAGCCTGTTTTAGGCTGTCTACAATTTTTACAGCCATTTTCAAATCAAGGTATTCCGCATGCCAGTCTTCTTGCCCGGCCTTGCCCATATCGGGAAAAAGTTCTTTGGCCCGGGGACAGCCCACCAGGGTTACACCCATTATTTTGAGTTTTTTTGCCAGTTTGGGCAGCAGGTTTTTGGCGATCTGGGCATGCAGCACCAATTTTTCCGCAGCATTGCACACACTGGGCCGCTGGGTTTTGGAATTTATGACCAGCTGTTCAATGGTATGGTAGTCCATATCCCCTATCTCGCTGTCAATATAAACATGGCAGTTGCCTACTCCGGTCTCAATAACCGGCACCTTGGAATTGGCCACCACACTGTCTATCAGGTTCTTTCCACCCCGCGGTATCAGCACATCCACATATTCCCTCAGCTGCATTAAACGTACCGCATCTTCCCTTTTGGTGGTGGGAATAATCTGTATGATTTCCTGCGGAAACTGGTTTTGGGCAAGCACTTCCCGCATAATATCGGTCAGGACCATATTGGTGTGCAATGCAGAAGAGCTGCCCCTTAGAATAATGGCGCTCCCTGCTTTCAGGCACAGCACTGAAGCATCGATGGTTACATTGGGCCTGGCCTCATATATGATGCCGATGACCCCCATGGGCACCCTGATATTTTTAAGCATCAGTCCATTGGGCAGATTGTAGCCAAATATTACTTCACCAATGGGGTCCGTAAACTCCACAACCTGGCTTATGCTGGCAGCAATTTTTTCAATCCTGGGCCTGTCCAGCATCAGACGGTCCAGTATGCTTTCCGGTATGCCCTCTTTTTTTGACCGCTGCAGATCGGTTTGATTCTGTTCAATGATTTTTTCTGCGCTTTGAACAAGTTTGGAAGCTATATCTGATAATACCTTGTTTTTCTCTGCGGTATTGGCAGCAGCAGCAAATGGTGCGGCTTTTTTGGCTTTTTTGGCAATTTCAAAAACAATATCACTCATAACATTCTCCTGCTGGCTTTTCCACTTAATATAATATAAAGGTTTAAAACAATCAACTTTTAAAAACGACCAGACAATCCCGGTGAATCACTTCACCGCAATACGCAGGTCCCGCAACTTCAGAAATCTGCCTTGCATTTTTCCTTTTAATGCGCTGCAGTTCCTTGTCTGAAAAATTGCTGATGCCTTTGGCAATAAGGTCTCCCTTCATAGAATAGACCTTCAAGGTGTCCCCTTTGTTGAATTTTCCCTTTACTTCCACCACGCCTACCGGGAGGAGGCTTTTCCCCTTGCTTACAATGGCATCTTGGGCGCCTTGGTCAATGACCACCGAACCCTTGGTCCGCATGCCAAAAGCAATCCACCGCTTCACGCTTTTGAATTTTCTGTCTTGGTGGGGAATAAAAAAGGTCCCCACATCTTTTCCCGCCAAAATTTCTTCCAGGACCTGATGCTTTCTACTATTGGCAATCACCATACCCATACCCGAAAAACTGCAAACCCGGGCTGCTTTGATCTTGGAAGCCATTCCCCCCAATCCATAGACCGAGCCCGCGCCGCCGGCTATTTCCTCGATGTTTTGGGTAATCTCATCTACGGTACTGATGACCTTTGCCTGGGCATCCCGCCTGGGATCGCATTCATAGAGGCCTTCCATGTCGGTGAGCACAACCAGAAGGTCCGATTCGGTCAGACTGGCCACCAGCGCAGCCAAAATATCATTATCCCCAAACTTAATCTCGTCCACTGCTACGCTGTCATTTTCATTGACAATGGGCACAATACCCATGTCCAGCAAGGTATGAATGGTGGCCTTGATATTAAGATACTGTTCCCGCGCAGTGGTATCTTCCTGGGTGAGCAGTATCTGGCCCACCTTGATGCCGTTTTCAGCAAACAGTTTGCTGTACATGCGCATGAGCTCTACCTGGCCCACAGAAGCCGCAGCCTGCAGCTTGGAAATATCATCAGGCCTCCCCTGAATACCCAGATGCTGCAGGCCTGCAGCAATGGCCCCGCTGGACACAACCACAACCTGCAAACCCTTTCTGACAGCATGGGCAATCTCCCTGCTGAATTTATGCATATTTTCCAAATCCAGCAAACCTGCCGGGGAGGTTAGGCTGCTTGAGCCAATCTTTACCACCACTCTTTTTACATGGCGCAGATATTTTAACCTGTCTTTCATGCTCAATCCTTTAGTTCAAAGACCAGTTTGTCTATAATCACTGTGGAGCCGGACGCAACCCCCATTTCTTTTAACCGGTGGGCAATGTGCATCTTGTCCAGCCTGTGCATGAGATACTGCAAACCCTCCTCATTATCCAGGTCGGTCATCTGTACCATACGTTCCAGCTGTTTGTTTTTCACCTGGAATTCATCGCCTTTTTTCCAAACTTCTAATTTGTCGTCTTCAGCTGAGGTGGTATGGACATCATAGACCCGCAAAGTCTCTTTTTTATCCGTGTTTACAGCTTCAGCTTTCTGTTTTTTTATGGTTTTTTCCAACAGGTCCAGCATCTGGCGCAATCCTTGCCCCGTAGCAGCAGATGTAAACAGGATGGGGTTGTCTGTATGGTTCCTAAGCGCTTTTTTGATCTCTTCCAGTTTCTTTTGAGAATCCAAAAGGTCCCTTTTATTGACCACAATGATGGATTTTTTCCGGCCAAGCTTAGGGCTAAAAAGATGTAACTCTTCTTGTAACACCTTATAATCCTGAACCATATCTTCTCCCTGCAACAGCCTGGCTGCATCCAGCACAAACACAATCACAGAAGTTCGCAAAATATGCCTTAAAAACCTGTCTCCCAGGCCGCTTCCCTGGTGAGCACCTTCAATGAGGCCCGGAATATCCGCAATAACAAAGCTATCCTCCGGGGTGGCCACTACCCCCAAATTGGGCACCAGCGTGGTAAACGGATAATCCGCAATTTTAGGCCTGGCTGCAGTAACCCGGCTGATCAGGGTAGATTTGCCTGCATTGGGAAACCCAACCAGGCCTGCATCAGCCAAAAGCTGAAGTTCTAAAACGATCCATCGCTCTTCGGTTTTTTCTCCAAATTCGGCAAAGCCGGGAAACCGCCTTGACTGGGAAGTAAAACTTGCGTTGCCCCTTCCCCCTGCACCCCCTCTGGCCAGGACCGCTTCTTTTCCTTCCCTGTCCAGGTCCGCAATCAATCGGCCGTCTGCTTCTTTGACCAAAGTGCCTACAGGCACGGCAATACTCAGATCCCTGCCTTCTTTTCCATTTCTTTTATTGGGCTGTCCAGGTTTGCCATTTTCTGCCTTAAAATGGACCTTTTTCTTAAAACGGTAAAGGGTATTGAACCGGCTGCTGGCTTTTATGATGATGTCTCCGCCCTTTCCTCCGCTTCCTCCACTGGCAATTCTCTTTCTTTTAGCCTTAAGATTAAAAAAGCTGACCATCCCATTACCGCCATTGCCTGCTTTGATATTTATTTTTGCTTCATCTAAAAACATTTGTCCTGTCAGCTGTGGTTTATAAATTAATCATTATATTAAATGATGGACATAATTACTACAAATCAGATCCAATGAAAAGTTCTTGGGTGCTCTTTTCTGCTGAATGAAATCGCTTTTATGCACCATTGGGCTGGAGGGAGCAAGTACGATGGCGGATAGGATTTGCAGCCGGCGGCCGCTTGGATATTCACTGACAGGGTGCCGAAATGGGCACTATCTATGACTGGATGGGTATCTTTTCGTGGTGCAAACGCCAGGCATCATCTGATGAGCATGTCTTGGACCCAAAAAACCTGGTTTTTTGCTTGTTTCTGCCGCAGCCTGGCCAGATTGTTTGCGACTCCAAGAAACCATAGGATAAAAAAAGAGAATAAGCGATGGTGCAGCCAACGCCAAATGCGCCACACATCGCCATTCTCTAAAAAACGTATTTCCGGTTTTTTTTAAATGATATTGACAACCCGGTTCTGGGCAAACTCTACCTTGCCATCGGTTTTGGCAAAAAGTGTATAATCCCTGCCTACGCCTACATTTTTCCCAGGCTTAAAGCGGGTCCCTCTTTGTCTGACAATAATGCTTCCTGCCTTTACCGGTTGGCCGCATGCATTTTTAATGCCCAAAAACTTAGGATTGCTGTCTCTACCGTTTCTTGTGCTTCCAACACCTTTCTTGGTAGACATAAAACCACCTCATTTCATTTTAATTTTTTCAGTATGCAGGACGGTTAAAGGCTGTTTGTGCCCAATCTTGCGTTTGTATCTTTTCTTGGCTTTCATTTTAAAGGCAATGACCTTATCTGCACGGATCTGCTGTTTGATGGTTGCAACTACTTCTGCATCTGCAACCAAAGGCCTGCCTACTTCAATCTTATTTCCGTCCGATATCAGGTTTACTTCCTTTATATTAATCCGGTCCCCTTCTTTTCCTTCCAAATAGTCAACCACCACGTCCTGATTCTCTTCTACCTTGTATTGTTTCCCACCACTGGTCATTATCGCGTAAATGTTGGCCTCCTTGTACTCACTGATAGCTTAAATCACAGATTGAAATATTATCATATTATTTTATATGGTGTCAATCAGTTTCAACAAAAGCCAGGTGAAGACCCCGGCTTATCCCTTTTCTGGCTGTAAAGCCCGCCCTGAATTCCACCACATCCTGCGCCTTTTTTATAAAAGGGGTAACCCTGTAGGGCCTAACATGTTCAAAAACCTTTAATACCCTGCCCGTCTGGTCCAGAAACATGGCATCAATGGCATACCGCATCCCTATGGTGTGGATGCTTTTGCAGCTTTTGATTAAAAAGCATTGGTCCTGGCCCAAAGGCTTTCCTACAGTCAGGCCAAATATTTTCTTAAACAGACTTTCCGCAGTCAACACTTGCGCCAGCACAATCCCTCTATGCCTGTCAATTAAATCCATCTACTTTTCCAGACACTGGGGAGGGTACTTGTTTTGCGCCAGGTAATATTCAAAATGTTCCAGCCACAAAGGCTTCCCATGGGGGTTGTTCTGTATAAACTCTATGAACTTAACCAGCTTTTCCATGGTTTCATCGCTTACGCTATGCTCGATCTTACAGGAATCCGCCTCTGCCTGTTTTTGGTCCACACCCAGTATGTCGGCCAAAAAGGCTACGATAACCTTATGCCTTTCATAGATCTTTTTTGCAATGCTTTGGCCCTTTTCGGTCAAGCGGACCTTGCCGTACCTTTCATGCTCTGCAAGGCCAAAATCCTGCATTTTGTAAAGGATTTCCGTTACGCTCGCCGGGTTTATGTCTAATTTTTTGGCAATATCCTTTACCCTGGCTTCGTGTTCAGCTATTTCAATTTCATAGATTGCCTCCAAATAATCTTCAATATTTGAGGACAGTTCATTTTTCATTTTTGTATAACTCGCTTATCAGGTGGTAGATCTTTTTATATTTTTCGTACTTGCCCTCATATTTTTTCCGCAAAGAAGCATCCGGACTGAATTCCTTGTTCACTTTTACAAAGTTGGATACCGCTTCCTGGAGGGTAAACTTGCCGGTACCTGTTCCGGCCAGCATCATGGTGGCCAGACACCCAGCTTCGCTGATGCCCATCTGTTTTATGGGTTTGTTGACCACCGAGGATTTTAATTGTAACCAGTAATCAGATTGGGAGCCTCCCCCCACTGCTCTCAGCTCTTCGATTTTTAATCCGCATTTTTCTGAAAGCTCTATGTTGAAAGCAATCTCAAATACCAGCCCTTCTACCAAAGCCTTGAAAATATCTTTTTTTTGCGTAGAAAGATTCAGTCCGATGATGGTGCCTTTGGGAGTAGGATCATGGTAAGGGGTGCCGGATGCAGAGAAATAAGGGAGGGTGTAAAGGTCTGAGGGCTCATAATCGAGCTCGGAAAAGAAATAGTCGTAAATATTGACCCCCTTGGCCTCCGCTTCCTTTTTTTTCTCCGGACTCAATACATCCCGGTACCACTTGAGAATGCTCCCTGCCGTAAAATTATAGGCAAAACTTACATATTTTCCGTCCACCACATGAAACCTGGTGGAATAGTCATTCTCAAAAAGCGCATCCTCTAAAATAACCTCATCCATGGCTGTGGTTACACATTCCACTGTACCTATGCCGTCTGCAGCAAGCCCTCCAGATAC
>PWYO01000011.1 GCA_003567835.1 Actinomycetota bacterium
GAAATAGTTTTCGTGCTTCTGCTATTTTCAATGGTTCATTCTGTTATTGTATCAGTGACTTTTTAATCATAACATGCAGCATTTTTTTGTCTATGTTTCTCTATGTTTTATGTTCAATGACGGACATCAATTAAGGAGATGTTTTTTGATCTCCCCGAATAATGATCATCGTATTTTTACTTTTCAAGTCTTCGGGGCAGGCGCCTTTATGACAATCAGCTCCAAGGTTTCATCATGCAGGTTTTTAACATTCATTTTTGTTTGGTATGGAATTTTCAGCAATGTCCCGGCTTCATATTCATGGATTTCCTGTTCATTGAGGCCGATGGAAAGCTTTCCTCGAATAACTGTCATATACACATTGGAATTGGAGAAATGCTCACGCAATCCCTCATCTTTGTTAAAAACCATGTGCAGGTAATGGAGGTTTTCATCAAATATGACTTTTTCCACAGCTTTTTTATTTTCGACAGACATTTTGAATATTTGTTCAACCATAAGGGCATAGCTCCTTAATTGTTTATACTATTGCTGATATCAACCAAAAAATTTCAATCATTCTAGTATGCAGTATGGTTATGATAAAAAAATTACGATTAAAATAGCCACACTCATCCATCTTTCGTATCTATATATGTATGACGGCCAATCCGGTTTTAGCTTCCCGATTATCGAAGAAAAGGAATAATCAACATTATTTTGATGCAGCCACAGGTTTTTCTATGTTTCCTGCGGCTTCATTTACAATCTGTCAACTGCTTTCTTCGGTCCTCCTTATAAACCATCAATGATTCTTTATGATATTTATGATACTGTTTGTCAGCCTTTTTTAAAAAAACACCGCCCAGGGATTATTGTCTCCAAAACAATCAATCAGTTTCTCTAAGCTTTTTCGCTTTCTCTTTTCTTAATAGGCTTATAGGCTCCAACAGGCGATAGGCCCATCTCTTCTACTGCAGCTGGTAAAAATATGCTTTTATTCATTCTGGTTTGGGCGCCTGAATCTGGAGGGCCCACAGCATGACTCATAAAGAGGTTTGAAAATGCGTTCCTGTCTTAAAACCATCTATCAGTACGGTAACTGATGGTATCCTGCGGACAGCTTTGCTCACACAACCCACACTGCAGACAAACACCCTTATGTATATCTGCCTTACCATTTTTTATGGCAATTGCCTCTGCTTCGCAAGCGGCTTTACAAATGCTGCAACCATCACAGTTCTTTTTGTCTACCCTATAGGATTTTCTGGCAATACGGCCTGCCAGGCCTTGCAGTGCTCCGTAAGGGCAAATATATGTATGAAACACCTCAGGCTGGAATATCAATGTAAGCAGTGCTCCCAAAGCCAGTATAAGCAATAGTATGGGCACATTCACCCTGGCCAGCCGACTCATTATGATTACTATTACCATAAGACCAAGCATTATCCAGGGAAGCACCCTTGATTTTAAAATCCTGGGTACCCTCAGTCTTTTATAACCTATTTTTTTTGCCAGCCAGTTTATAGGGCGCATTCCAGTATGTATGGGGCAAATCCAGCCGCAATAGATTCTGCCTAAAAATACAGCCGCCAGCAGGGTAGCTCCAAAAAATATCAACCATATATGCATCCGAGCCTGCAATATTAATACAATAAAGATAATAAAAAAAGCGATCTGAGATATTACTCTGGCTGCATTCTTCATAGAATTCTCCTCTTTTCTTTTATGACTGAAAGCAGTTTAATAGAATATGGGATTAATATCCGTAACATAAGTTACAGAAAGAGGAAATTATGGACCAAGATTTAAACAAACTAGCCATGTGTGATATTTTTGACGGTCTTTCCCGGCATGAATTAAAACATGTTCTGAACCAAATTTCCTATAACATAAAAACCTTCAGCCAGGGACAGGTAATTTTTTCCCAGCATCATTTATCTCAAAACCTGGGGATACTCATAAAAGGAAGGATCAAGGTGGCAAAGTTTTTGCCAAGCGGTAAAAGCATCATTATAGCCAGGTTCATCCAGCCAGCAAGCTTTGGAGAAGGGACTGTATTTTCATCTGAAGACTTAAATCCTTCTACAGTAATAGCCGATTGCCCAACCAGGGTTCTATTTATAGACCGCAACAACTTGCTTACATTGTTTTTTTTAAATCAGCAAATCATGAATAATTTTTTAAAGCTGCTTTCCCAAAGGCTATTGCTTCTTAACCAGAAAATAAGCCTTCTTTCATTAAGCTCTATTAGAGAGAAAATATCATACTATCTTTTAGATCAAGCGGCCAAGCAGAATGCATACACCATCAAACTCCCTTATACGAAAACATATTTGGCCAATTATTTGTGTGTGCCCCGCCCCTCTTTATCCAGAGAAATTTCTAAAATGCAGAAGGACGGACTCATCCAAACAGAAGGCAGAACCATCATGATTACAGATATGAATTCTTTGGAAGAACTGTTACTCTAAACCGGAGAGGCGGGGAATTGAGCTATTGAAACCCTGATCAATAAAAACAGTATGGCCTGCATCATAAGAATGAATGTTTATACGAGGAGTCTTTTCTATGAAAACATGTATCATAACCGGTGCAAATTCCGGTATTGGGAAAAGTGCTGCAGAACAAATTGCCGCAAAAGGGTACCGTGTCATTCTTGCTTGCCGCAATATTGTATCTGGAGAAAAAGCTTGCCAACAGATCAAAACAATGACCGGCAATATGCATGTATGTGTAATGAAAGTGGATTTATCCCTGATGTCAGAAACCAGGGCCTTTGCGGATGAATGTATATCAAATTTTAAAGAATTAGATGTTCTGATTCATAATGCCGCTGATTTTGATTTAAGCAGGAAATCTGCAAACATCACTGTTGAGGGAAATGAATCTCAATTTGCTACAAATGTATTAGCGCCATTTTTACTTACAAACAAGCTGTTAGGTTTGTTAAAGGATAGCCGCGATGCCAGAGTGATCCATGTATCTACTAAGGGGCTTATGCTTTACCCAAACTTGAAACTTGATTTTGATAATCTTCAAGGCCAGAAGACATATCATCCAGCTGCCACCTATTACCGGAACAAGCTTGCATTGCTTATGAACAGCCTGACCCTAAAAGAAAAGCTTGCAAACACAAATGTCTCTGTTTGTGCAGTGCGTGTAACCAATGTAAAAATTGATATGAGCAGGTATCAAAACATAAGCGCTATTTTAAAATACATGTACAAAATTAAAAGCAGATTTGCAATTTCTCCAGATGAAATGGCCAAGGTTTATACGCTTCTTGCCACTGAGCGGAAACTGGACGGATTTTTGTATGATGAAAAAATGCGTGAAGTCAAAGCCAATAGATTTGTTTATAAGAAGGAACCGAGAAAGCAATTATGGGAAATTTGTGAACATTTAACTTTATAAAACAGTGGTGAAGGAAGGAAACAATGATACCCTCGTGGTTGGGTAAGAGCCGCAGGTTGGTCGCTTTTTTTACTGCAAAGGCTGGCTGGGTTTTCTGGGCGAAATTCGAACTTTTTTTGGAGAAAACCTGCAACCGGATTTTTAAATCCTTAAAGAGCAATATCATACGGACTTTACAATTGCCAATCAAAATAGAAAGACCATCATTATATTCACTGATTTTTTTATACGTTTTTTCTGTACCTGATCCCAAATGGAGACGGGGCAAAAAGGGAGTCCGAAGGGAATTCCGCCCCATCCTTTCGCGATTCCTTTTTGCTGATGTTTCAGATTGTATTTTGTAAGGTGAAATATTATGCTTAAAATAAAATTTTATTTGCCCTTTCCTTCATATGGACATAGCAGGGAAAATTGTGATCTTTGACTAATGAGTAAGTATTCAATATACTAGCAATCAATAGTAAAATATAAAGACTACTATAATTATAATAGTAAAACTATACTATATTGCCCAAGCAGAAATCTAAAATAGGAATGAATATGAAGAAATACCGAAAGAAGACCGGTATTTCCCAGGACGTGCTTTCAA
>PWYO01000331.1 GCA_003567835.1 Actinomycetota bacterium
GGCTCCCATGTCAAAACCGATCGTTTTTTTGGTCATCTTTTATGCCCATCTCTAGGGTTGATGCCCATCTTCTCAACAGATATAAGGCTTTAGCACATCCCGGGCAAGATAGAAGCCCCGCTGGACCAGCTCCAGGTTCTGTTCAAAAGCCCGGTCCTCATGTTCGATGCTGACCACATAGTCATAGCCCACCCGGTACAGGGCACGGAAGAATTTGGACCAGTTGACATCCCCCAGGCCCGGAAGGCGGGGAATCTGCCAGCCCATCCCTTGGGAAAGGGTACCGTTCTCATACAGCCCTTCCCAGTCGATCATCAGGTCCTTGGCATGCACGTGAAATATGCGCTCGGCAAATTCATAGATGACCCGCTCTGCATCAATCATCTGGAACACCAGATGGGAGGGGTCCAGGTTGAGCCCAAAGTTTTTATCAGGAATGATCTCATACATCCTTTTCCAGATCCTGGGAGAGATGGCCAGGTTGTTTCCCCCGGGCCACTCATCATCGGAAAAGATCATGGGGCAGTTTTCAATGGCAACCTTGACCTGATGCTGCTTGGCAAAGGCCACTATGGGCGGCCAGACTTTTTCAAATTCTGCAAAATTATCCTCCACGTTTTTATCCTTGTCCCTGCCCACAAAGGTGCCTACCATGGGCACATCCAGCATCTGGGCCGCCACAATAACCTTTTTGAGATGGTCCAATGCTTTTTTCCGCTCCTGCAAGTCCGCAGTCAGGGGATTGGGATAATAGGCCAGAGAAGAGATCTTCAGCCGGTATGCATCCAGCATGTTTTTAATCTGGGCCGCTTTTTTCGCATCCAAGGCCCCCGCATCGATATGGGTGACCCCCGCATAACGGCGCTCTGCCTTTCCCGGAGGCCAGCAGGCCACCTCCAGCATCTCAAATCCGCTCTCTGAGGCCCATTTGGCCAGCGCTTCCAGTGATAGTTCGGGCAATGCGGCGGTCAGTAAACCTAATTTCATGGTTATCACCTCATCTATGTTGGTTTACATTTTTTTCAAACTTTACTCCAAGTGCCTTTCCGGGCACTCCTGCCCACGGCTTCTACCATGGTAAGGGCTTGGTATCCGTCTTCAAAGGTGGGAAAATTTCTTACTTTGCTAAAATCTTTTTGGGCAATATAGGCATAAAACTGCCGGAACAGCTGCTTGAAGGTGTCCGGAAACCCCTCATTGTGGCCCCCGGGAAAGGAAATGGAGCTGCGCACCGGTTCGGCGGCCAGGGAAGGATCCTTTAAGAGGCACTGATTGGGTCCGGTTCGCTTTCCCACCCACATTTCATTGGGCACCTGTGAGTCCCAGCCAATAGAGCGCTCAGAACCGCTTATTTCAAAATACAGGCGGTTTTTTCTTCCCGCGCACACCTGGGATACGGTCAATACCCCCTTGGCACCCCCTTCAAAATGCAGCAGTATGGAAGCATAATCCTCGGTTTTAATCTCTTTTTTCTCATATTCCTGCACTGCATCCAGCTTGCCCGAATAGGTTTCCACTGCTTTGGCAGGTTTTTTTCTTACCGGAAGAAAGGTCTTAAAATCCGCAAAAACCTCCACCACTTTCTTTCCGCAGATAAAAGTCACCAGGTCCAGCCAGTGGGAACCGATATCGGCCACCGCGCGCATATCCCCACCCAACTCAGGCTCCAGGCGCCAGTTCCAGTCAGTGTCCAGCAGCAGCCAGTCCTGCAGATAAGAGCCCTGTATGATGAAAATATGGCCCAGCTGCCCTTCCTGCACCATGGCCCGGGCCTGCTGGACCAGGGGATAGAACCGGATATTATGGCTTACCGCCCCCACCAGGTTTTTCTGGGCAGCCAGCTCAGCCAGCTCCGCTGACTGCGCCGAGGTCAGGGTAAGCGGCTTTTCACATACCACATGTTTTCCGCAAAGCAAAGCCTGTTTGGCCTGCTCATAATGAAGATAATTGGGCGAGGTGATATGCACCGAATCAATTTGCGAATCATGGACCATTTCTTCAAAACAGCCATAGCTTTTTTCAATCCCCAGCTGGTCGGCCTTCTCGCGGGCAAGGGCGGCATCCGCTTCAGCAATACCTGCTACTTTTACCCCGATCCTCCGCAAGGCTTCAATATGGGCTTCTCCAATAAATCCCCCGCCGGATACCCCGGCTTTGATTGTTTCGGTCATCTGTTCCTCCTTGGGCCGCCATAGGCCAGCTGGTATGCGCTATGCCCTGGGCGGCGGCCATTATTTCAAAAAACTTATCCGAATTGCTGGTCCCACTGCTCCATGATCTGTACCGTCCGGGTGGCCCCAAAACGGGTAACCCCCAGCGCGCGTACAGCCAGGGCATCTTCTAAGCTTCGCACCCCCTGGGCAGCCTTGACCTGCACCTTGTCGCTAACCGAAGCCCGCATCACTTTGACCTGATGCAGATTATAGCCGCTGGGCGCAAAACCCGAACTGGTTTTGACAAAAGCCACACCCGCCTGCTCGGCCAGGCTGCATGCCTTGGCCAGCAGAGCATCATCCTGAAAATAATGGGTCTCAAAAATCACTTTCACTGCAGCGCCCTGGGCTGCTTTTACCACCGCGGCCATGTCCTTTTTTACCCCCTCATAGTCGCCGCCTAAAAAGGCGCCCAGGTTCATGACCATATCAATTTCCCCCGCGCCGTGCTTGATGGCCAGCTCGGTTTCAAATACTTTGGCCTCGGTGGTCCCATAGCCGTGGGGAAAGTCGATGACCGGGTCCACCAGGACATCGCTGCCCTGGCACATCCGGGCCGCCAGCTGCACATAACAAGGTTTTATGGTTACCGTGGCCACATCATATTGTAAGGCAATTTTAATCCCTTCTGCGGTCTCTTTTTCGGTCATGGGGGGTTTTAGAAGGGAATGGTCAATCATCTTGGCCAGTTCTTCTCTGCTGATTGTATCAAAACGCATAGGCTCACCTCTCCTGTCTGTTTATTTTTAAAATGGTAAAACTTCTATGGTCTTCGAAATGCTCTGTTTTATCCATACAGACCACCTGGCTGCGCCATTTGCCATCCATGATGTGCATGGCCGGCACCCCGTTCCCTGACAGCATGCATCGCCCATAGAATCATGCCTCCGGCAACCCAAACAGCCAAGATGATGTACTCGACCAGACATGAGAATAACTGCAGTTTCTGCCAGTAAGGCAGATATCTGCAACCCTGGAAACTGAATCGGGGGACCGCAGGATCAAAAAAAGTCTGCATGTAGCCCTGCTGACCAAGCCTCCGCAAGCATCGGTTATATGCAAATATTTCAGCTGCTTTTTTCCTGCGCAGTTGATCAAGATACACAAACAAAAAACTCCATTTTTTAAGCCAAAGCCTCTTTTTCAATCTTGTAAGGGAAATCATTGGCGATAATAGATTCAATGGCCATGTAGCAGGCCCCTACAATGCCTGCATCTTTTCCCAATGTAGGAAGCTTGATCTGGGGCAGCTGAAAGGGCAGAGAACTTCTTACTTTAGATGTAATGGGCTCCAAGAATAATTGATCCACATGGGGAAGTCTGGAAATATCACCGCCCAAAAAAATAATTTGGGGATCGGTTACCAGGATAAGATGGATGATGGCTACAGCCAAAAACCGATTCATCTTTTCAATAAGATCCAGGGCCAGCCGGTCGCCCTTTACAGCAGCCCGGCAAATCAAATGGGGTTCTATTTTTTCCAAATCCCCACCTGCCATATCCATTAGGGAAGACTTCTTTCCCTCTTGGATGGCTTTTAAGGCCTGCTTTTTTAATCCATCAACAGATGCAAATTTTTCCAAAAATCCCTTGTTCCTTATTACAAAGCCCAGGTTGGTATCCCCTATGACGCTAAATCCAATCTCTCCAGCAGAACCATGCGTGCCCCGCACAAGATTGTTGTCAATGATAATCCCCGCCCCGATGCCATTGCTGATCTCTACAAA
>PWYO01000299.1 GCA_003567835.1 Actinomycetota bacterium
AGGCAGGGGATTCTGCGGCCAGGGCCCGTAAAAAATCCAGGCTTTGGTCTGTAGAGCCGTTGTCTACCACCACCGCCTCCCAGCGCAGCATGCTGCCCAAGCGCCTGAGGCTTTGGGTGCAAGCCTGGATATAGCCGTGGCCATTGTAATTAACAATGATGATGCTCAAATCCATGGTTTTTTAGTTCTGCCTTTACAATCTGGTTGAGTTTTTTGGCAAAATTTTTCGATGAAAAAAGCTCGGCCCGGGCCAAAGCCCTGCTTTGGATGGCTTCTGTATCATGCTGACCCTTGATGATTTGCACAGTCATTTCTTTTAGCTGGGCGGTGTCTTCAAACAGAAAGCCGTCTATGCCTTCCCTTATGATCTCCTTCTGGCCGCCTTTGTTGATGACCACAGGGATGCAGCCTGCAGCCATGGCCTCTACGGTGGTAATCCCGAAGTGCTCAAACTTTTCGGGGTGCTTCTGTTCATCTTCACCCATGCCTGCCGCATGCCAGAAGATCTCCGCCACCGAAAAAAGTTCTTTTAAGTCCGCATAGCTGATATTGGGCAAGAGGGTAATGGGATAGCCCTCCGACTCTTTTTGGATCTGCCGAACATACTGGATATGCTCTTTTTTGTCAGACAGCCCTCCGGCCATATACAGGCTGTAGCCTTCCATCACCCGGGGTTGGCTGCGGCAAAGTTCCCTGAACACCGCGGCCATCTCCCGCTGCTTTTTATTGTGGTGCTCGGGGAAAAACCGCCCCACGGTGAGTATGATCTTTTTTTTGGGCTTGGCGCTAAAAGCATGGGTATCCACCGGGGGAAATAAGAGGATGCTCTCTTTTTTCCACAGCTTGTAAATCCATTGCTGGCTGTAGCGCGAAATGGCCACAATGCCCTGGTAGGTTTGCAAAAAACCCAGATCCCGGGGATAGGAGAGCACAAATTGGGGGATATAGCCTACGGCTTTGAGCAGCCATTTTTTGAAGATGTTCTTTTTGCTCATCTCATAGAGCACCGCCCCCAGCTTGCGGCTGTCTTTGCCCTGGGCTGTAAACGTATCCGATTGTACGCATACTTTGACCGGCCGGCCCCGGTAGGGGATGTCTGCGGCCTCCAAGCGCCCGGAGGCAATTTCCAGCTTCTGGCTATGGGTATGCCTGCTGCCTTCCCAGGCATCCACGGCCACCTGCATCTTTTGAAGCCCGCTTGAAGCAGGGTTTTTAAACCCCAGCCGGATGGCCGGCCCCAAAAAGCGCAGTTGTGCCTGGCCGCTGCTCCAGCTGCCTCTGCCCAGCATGAACCGCTGGGGCTCATAAAGGCCCTGGACGATATCTATGCCTTCAAAGTTTTGGCACCATGTTTGGGCCAGGGTAAGAACCCCCCTTGCCAGGGGCCGAAACAGGAGCAAAAACCGGTGCAGAGCACCCAAATCCACATCAAAGGGCGTGGGGAAATAACAGAGGTAGAGGTTGCGGGCCCCATATGCAGGCAGTGCGCTCAGATAGGTGGCATTGATAAACAGGTCATACTGGGTGGTAATCTTCTGGGCATAATCCGGAGAGATGAAAGGAAATAGGTTCAGGTGCACCCTGGAAAGATCCAGGTGAAGCTGCCGGGACAGCTTATCTAAGTCCACATGCAGGTCGGTTAAAAGGTCCACACGGTATGCCTTCTGTTTGGACAATATTTCGGCTGCCTTGCAGCTGTAGCGTTCTCCGCCTCCCATGGTGGAAAGATAGCGGTCATAGATGCCGATTTTTATCATATCAGTGTCCCTAAAAGTCTTTTGTCCATGCTTTGATCCGGCTGTCGGGGCATGCAGCATTCCCCCTTATGTTAACCCTTTTTTTTAAGGTGGCAATAAAAAGATAAAAAAACTGGAAAAAAAGCTTGACCCGGATGGGTATGTCCACCCGTTGGGGTTTGTTTGCTGAGAGCAGGCACCGGGCCCCCTGGGCGATGGCCAGGGCTGCCGAGGCCATAAAGGCCAGCCAGCTCTTGAAAAAAAGCACGGGCCATCCGCATTTTAGAATCATCAGCATACGGTTTTTTAATACATGATAGGTAAAGGCATAGGACCATTCCTTTCCTGTGCCGCAGTGGTGGTGCCTGGCCACCGCTTTGGGGGCCACAAAACTTTTCCAGCCCCTGAGCCTGGCCCGCCAGAACAGGTCGATATCCTCATAATAGGTGAAAAAACTGGCATCAAAGCAGCCCACATCGTCCAGCATCCGGCGGTCGATCATCAAGCTGGTTCCGCTGAGGCCGAACACTTCGGTGTTTGCATCAAACTGGCCTTCATCAAAGCATAAAAAACCCCGCTCCCGGGCATAAAAGGATCGGTTGACTTCAATGCCGCAGGCATTGATCAGGTCCTTTTGATGGACAAAAAGGCTTTTGGGCACCCGCACCCTGACCCGCTGGGGCTGCTCTTGGGCCTCTATGCGGGCAATACGGTGCTCTCCCAGCTGAATATGCAGCGCCGGGGTCTGCTGGCCCCAATGGACGGCGGCCTCCCATACCAGGTCCTGTTTATGCTGGGCCAGGGGCAATGCCAGCATGCCCCGGCCCCGGGTCCAGTATACCGGTTGGCCCCCTTTCTGCTGGCGGGGAGAGAATCCCTGCAGGTATTTGATGCTCCGGCTTGCGTAAGGGTCCGCGGCCTCCAGGGTCACCGATGAGAGGCCAACAGCCGCCTGGGGCTCTGTCCGGTCCCTGCCCTGGGGGCAAATGTTTAGGGGTATGTAAGGGTAGTAGAACACCACTTTGGAGCCCACGGCCCCTGTTTTAGAATCCGGTTTTTGGCCAAACAGGGCCAGCATCTCCTTTGCCCAGCCCGGGTCCAGGATGCAGTCATTGTTAATCAGGGCAATATAGCGCCCCTGGGCCTGTTGAAAGCCTTGGTTGTTTCCCCCGGCATAGCCCAGGTTGGCCTCCAGGGAGACCACTTCTGCCCAGGGATGGTGCTGGCGGACATAGGCAGCCGAGCCGTCTGTGGAATGGTTGTCTACCACAATCATCTGAATTTTGGACCGGGGATAGTCAAGCCTGCCTACAGAATCCAAAAGGTCTTTTAAGAATGCCTTCCCATTATAGTTGACGGTGATCATAGACAGCAAAGGCCATGCCTTGTTTTTCAATGGAGGGTCACCTTTCTCTTTCTGCGTATTTGCCCATTCAGCCTCTGGAGAGCACAATTACCCCGATGGTGATAATGGCTGCCCCCGCCCAGCGGATGGGGTTGACATCTTCCTTTAGGATCAGCCTGGACAGGACAAGCACCATGACATAGGTAAGCCCGATAAAGGGATAGGCGAAGCTTAAATCCACCGCTGAAAGCACCACCAGCCATAGGCCGGCAGAGATGACATACAGAAACAGGCCCAGCAGCACCAGGGGGCTTTTGACCACCTCCGTAAACAGGCGGACCACAGAGGCAATCCCCCGCAAATCCAGGGCCCCGATGCGGTCCATGCCTATTTTGAGCACCAGCTGGCCCGCCACGGCAATGGATATGCTGATCAGTATAAAGGTAACCGAACGTGCCAAACTCAATTTTCTCTTCTCCCTGTGCATCGGTTTTCAATCCTTTTTTTGTTCATTCTTATAGCATGTTTGCCCATAGAAATCTATAGTTTCCTGGCCAAATAATACCGGTTGGTCACCGTAAGGCCCATGATGCGGTCGATGTTTTCAAAATCGGTGCCCAGCGCCTCAAGCCGCTGGTCCAGGTCCAGCTTGCTGGGCTCTTCGGCAGAAGTCTTGCCCTTGGCCGCCAATTCCCTTATGGTATTGAGGTCACAGCCCAGCTTGTGGATCTCTGTGGCCAGGGCCTTGAATATGTTAAAATAGATCAGCAGCATCCGCTCCCGGTTTTTTTTGTTCAGGGCATTGATTTCCCGGTTGATCTGGGTATGCAGGTTATGATGCAGGCTCTGGGTGGA
>PWYO01000344.1 GCA_003567835.1 Actinomycetota bacterium
CCATGCTGGCCACCGGAAATCCCGGCCAGTTTCTCTCCGACGGGCTGCATTACAACAATGCAGGGGATCAGCTGGTAGCAAGAATTGCTTTCAATACCATTTCCGGCCATCTCAACCCGTACGGGACCCGATAAGCCTGCTCTACCAAAAAAGCATTTGTGCCTGCATAGCAAAGCTTGTATATAACGCCTTTTGACTGTTGCACGGTTTGCAGCAAGTGCAGCCCGCAGATCGGGTTTGCAGGCACCGGTTTTCATGGAGGCACTTTTTAATAGCGCCGGATGAGCCAAAAAACCACATTGGCAGCGCCAATAAGCAGAGCCAGCAGCACCCAAAAAATCGTATGGACCAATATGATGCGCTTTTTGGGCCAGCGGCGCATGCGCATGCTCACATGCACAATGCCCCACAGGGTAAGCCCCAGCAGCAGCATATACAAGGAAGAAAAGATGAAATCACTGGAGGCTTTGTCCAGTATGGTGCTTACCGGACGGGTGGTGATCATTTCAATGATGGCTTCTCTTATGGCTTGCAAGCTAGAGCTCCTTTGCTTCGGTATACATGTCTTTTCCTAAAAGAAACAGGATCCAGATGATGGCCGCGCTGTATACAGTACGGAAAAAATTGATGAAGGTGTGCAGGGTGATATTGTCTCCGATCTGTATATTCTGCAGATGCAGCCTGAAATTGACCGCCAGTGAATGAAAATAGGGGCCGTCCAGGGGCGTGAAAAGATAAGGGGTAAACACCCCTACGTCTGAAGCCAAAAGCCAGTAGAAAAACCAGGCGCCGGTGAGGGCAAAAAACAAGCCGTAGTATTTGGGATACCTGGATATGATAATGGCTGCAAAAGGCATCACCCAGCTGAACCATTGGGCTGCCGAAGGCGTGGTCAAGTAGAATAAGAGCAAAAACAGGGCGGCAAAAAGAGCTGCTTTAAGCAAGCTGGAGCCCATGTACAGCTGGAGCAGGACCGCAGCTCCCTTGGCCTTCCAGATATGGCTAAGGTAGACCAGCACCATCAGCAGCAAAAAGTAGGCTAAAAAGAACAGCTGCACCTGAAAACCGCCCAGGCTGAGCAGGGAGTATTCGGTCATAAACCGGATAAACTGGCCTTCCCCGGCCACCCTGCCTGCGGCATCGATATGGGGGGAAAACCAGTTAAAAGCAAATACCAGGGCGATGGGTATGGCTGTAAACAGGACATAGATGAGCTTGGTCTTGACCTTCTGGGGAAGCAGGATCAAAAAAATGGGCACCAGGAACATGGTATAGGCCCTGGTTACCACCGATAGGCCGATCAATGCTCCCGAAAGATAGTAATTCTTTTTGTATATGGCAAAATAAAGGCTCAGCAGCACCATGACAAACACATAGGTCTCAAACCGCCCGAATATATAAACGGCATAAATGATGGCAGGATTAAACAGCCAGAACTTGGCCACCCGGAATATGTTTTTTCGGTTTCTGATCATGTGGATGACCAGGAAAAAGGCGGCCAGCTCAAACAGAAGATAAGGAATCTTTAAAAGAAAGGCGGTCCTGAAAATATAGGGGTTGGACACAAAGTGCATCATATTTTCAATCTCGATGGTGGTAAGCCCTTCTGCGGTGGGCACAAAGACCTCTGCGGCATGGGGCAAAAAAGGCAAAAAGATGCGCGTAAAAAAGGCCTCAATATAATGGGCGGCCAAAGAGAAAAAGCCCGGGGGAACATGCAGCTGGCCCAGCATCTGGTAGGCCCTGACATGCATGGATAAAAAATCATTGTGGGCGGCAAAAGGCATAAAAGCAAACCGGACTAGCAGGCCCAGAAGAAAAATGCGGTTAAACCGGTTCAGGGAAAGGGGGTTTTCCCGGATATCCTGCGGATAAATCTTTGCCCATAGGCTGCCGACCTTATTGTTCATGGTCCACACTTTGCTTCTTTTTATAGTATAGTAACAAAATTATACATGCTGCTGCCGATAAAACAAAAACAAAAATAGAAACCCCCACACTGACAAAAAACCATACCGGCTGATACCTGAATGCCACGGTATGCGCTCCGGGCTCCAGATAGACCGCCCGGAACAGGTAATTGGCTTTGACCATCTCCGCTTTTTGGCCATTGACATATACATTCCAGTCTTCATCATAGCGGTCAAGCAGAACCAGATAGGCGGGGCTGTCGGTTTCGGTTTCCAGGATGACCTGGTTATTGCTGTAATCGGCAATGTCTACACGCCCCTCCCCGTCATTCTGGATCCGGGGCGCGTTTTGGTCCAAAAGGACTTTACGGCCAAAATCCAGCCGGTGGTTTTCGGTGATAAACTGCAGGATTTGGTCATGGTCCGAAAAATGCTCCGAAGCATGGACCATAAAAGCCCGGGGCAGATACATCTGGTTGCTGTAGATTTTAATCTCCTGGTTGTAGGCCATCATCAGGTCCCCGTGGCCCAGGCTTCCCAGGGGCATAATCCGGGGGTTGCCCCAGCCGGGCAGGTCGTTTTCAGGATTCTGTTTGCTGTCGGTTTCAAAGATAAGCCGCCCATGGACATCCCCGTAGGGGGTCAGGTCAATTTGATGCATATACCACCTTCTGTCATCCGGGTCCTGGATGGGGTTGAGGTCTTGCTCAAAGATGAGATCCTTTTGGCCTTCCTGCTCAATATAGATCCGGTACAGGACCCCGTCTCCCTGCTCCTGATGCCAGCAGTCGGGATGCAGGGCAGTAAAGAATACCAGCTCGCTGGATGGGGGTATGTGGTAATCAAAGGCCATCACCGAATCCGGGCTGACCTCGATGACCGGGACCATATGGTCCATAAAAGTCCAGTTGGTCAAGGTGGAGTCCTCCCTGCTCTGCGGGTCCAGGTTCTGGTCCATATTTTTGTAAAAATAGCCCAGCTCCTGCATAAAAGCATAACTGGCCACATACCGGGTATTGGTAAGCTGCAGAAAATTGGAATAGAGCAGGTCTGCCCCGACCTTGCCATTAGGCCGCACCCGGGCTCCGCCCTGAAAGGCAGCCCAGAACCGGGCATAGTTATGGGGGATAAAGGGATCGTAGCCCCCTACGTCCTCCAGGCCGGGCACCCACATGGAATTGGGGCTGAAAGTGCCCCCCATAATACCCAGTACCCTGCCTTTCTCCGGGTCCTGCTGCATATATTCTATACCCCCGGTATCAAAAAAGACCTGTTCGGGCTTGGAGGTGGGGTTAAAATTGATGCCGAACACAAACAGGTCCAAAATAAGCAGGGGCGCCAGCAGGAATAGAAATAATTTTTTAAACCGGGTCTTTAAAGCCAGGCATATAAACAAGGCGGAGACCACAGTCAGGACCCCGAATTTGATTGCAGACATGGTTTCCAGGGTAATCTGGGGGTTTTCTCCGATCCGGGTAAAATCTATATGGGTGCCGTAGTGGATGCTCAACCCGGCCACGGTGGCCAGAAAAGCCGCCGCAAGCCCAATGGTCAAAAACATCATCCTGTTTTTGCGCCTGCGCTCTCCGGCCAGGTCCAGCTTGTCCAGATAGGAAAGCCCGAAGCCTGCTAGCACCGCCAGGCAAAAGGGCAGAAGAAGCAGCACCCTGGATATGGTTCCCCGGTCAAAGAAGGGGACAATCCTATTAAAGAAGTGGAAAAAATGCGGTACTGAGGTCAGCAGTACGGCCATGGCCCCAATGGCCAAAAAGGAAATGACCGCCCTTCCCCTTTTGAACACCACCGCAATGGCCCCTAGAAATAAGGTGGCCATGCCGCTGTAGCGCACCGCTTCGATAAAATTGGTGCGGGGCAGCCGGAACAGGCTGCCTCCCACCCCGTTTCCAAAAAAGTTGGGGTTGAGCATGGTAATCAGATACCGGAAACTGACCCGCCCGATGCCCCGCCCTGCCTGGGCGGCGCGCAGGGAGCCGGAAAGCTCCCTGTAAAAAGGCAGAATAAAG
>PWYO01000160.1 GCA_003567835.1 Actinomycetota bacterium
CCTGTCTCCGTGTTGCCTGCTGTAATTGCATTTTTGGTACAAACCTTGCTCAAAGGACTGCAAAACCTGGTTGGGAATCTGCTTTCTTTGGAACAGCTTTTGCCGGTACATACCATCTTATGCTTCCCTTATCACCTCCTGGATGCATTGGCCCTTTTTGCTTTTTGTGGCTCTGCCCACCGAGATGCTTAAAGGTATGTGGCCTACCTCATATTTCCGGGCCCTCTCCTTCATCCTGGTTGTGGCCTCAGCAGCAGCCTGAGCCGAGGTTTGGGGCAAAAGTACGGCAAATTCATCGCCGCCCCAGCGGGCAATCATATCTTCCTTCCTGCATGCTTGTTTAAGCACTCGGGCCGCTTTTTTTAACAACTGATCACCGCAATGATGGCCAAATGCATCATTTGTCAGTTTCAGGCAGTTGACATCCCCTATAATGATGCTTAAAGGCAGCTGCCGCAGTTTGTCCAGCCGATCCAGCTCCTCTTCAAAATAGGCCCGGTTGTATAAACCGGTAAGCTGGTCATGAAAAGAAGCATGGCGCAGCCTCCGTTCATATTTTTTCCTATTGCTAATGTCCCGCACAATTCCCTGGTAGTAAGCAGCCCTGTCCTCCTTGTACATCACCCTGGAGCTTACCTCAACCCAGATGCTGGCCCCATCCTTTCTTTTAAACTTGGCTTCAAAGGGCTTCTCCCTTTGTTCCGGACCAGGCCTTTGGCACCGGTCTTGATAAATATCCTTGGATATATTTTTGACAACCAGCTCCTCCCTGCTGCTGTAGCCCAGCATATTGACCCATGCTGGATTGGCGTCAATATAGTCTCCCTGCAGCGTGCTGATATAGATACCGTCCCTGGAGTGTGCAAACAAGCGGCGGTACTTTTGCTCACTCTGGGCCAGGGCCTGCTGGACCTGCCAACCGGCGGCCTCCATACCCACTCATCCCACTGGTCTCCATATTCTGCTTGCACCCTGGCTGGCTGCCAGATAAGGGGTATGGGTACATTGTTTTTGGCAAGGGCTGTGGTTTGAATACGCTGCTGCCCTTCTCCTTTGAACATGGCCTGCAAGTGTTTATGCAAAGTGGTGCAAAACTGCTTATCCGGATAAAGCAGCTGCCAAATTTTTTTGCTTTCCCGGGCCTGCTGCCCAAGATAGCCGCTTGGCTTTTCCGCGGCACGGGTTTGCGGTCACCATGTCCAAATGCCTATCCGCCATGCACAGCCAGATATCCAAGCTTTCCAAAATCGGTTCTATGCTTAATCGCAATATGCCCGGTTTCTTTTTTGCCATAGGAATCTGATAAATATTTTTGATTGATTTGCATTGATTGCCGGTTTAATTATAGAATCTATATAAAAATGGCTTTGGGCACAAGATCATGAAAATCAAAATCTTTATATATACAACGGTATTGTCCGTATTGCTGGTGTTTGTTCTCTGTTCCTGTTTTCTCGTAGACCAAATTGGGCTTCAGCCGGACCCGGAACCGCAAACCGCAGAACAGCAAACCCCTCCAGGGCCCCAAGATGAAAAGCAGACCAACCATGAACCTGAGCACCCAAAAGGAGACCAAGACAGCAGCCAGGAAGAGGCCCAGCACCAAGACCAGGAAATGGACCTTGAACAAAAAAGAGATTATTTCCAAAAAGGGGTGGATCATTTTACCCAGGAACAATACCTTGAAGCCCAGTTTTATTTCAACCGCATTGAGGACTCCTACCTGATCCTGCAGGACCACATCTACTATTATCTGGCCAAAGCCCTGCTCAGGCAGCAAAAATACGATCTTTCTGGAAAATACTATGCCCGGCTTTTGGCGGACCATGCCGACAGCATCTTTACCGAAAAAGCCAAAATAGAATATGCAGACCTTGCTTTTATCCAGGCGCACTACCACCGTGCCCAGGTTCTTTACAGGGAATTTTTGGCCCAGTTTCCCCAATCTGATTTTGTCCCTTACGGTCGGTTCCAGCTGGCGGTATGCCAGGAAAATACCATGGACATCCAAGAAGCAATAAACAATTATCAACAGGTATGGCTGCAGTTTCCCACCAATGATTTTGCAGATACTGCCTATGTCCGGCTGGAAAACCTCATAGAAGCCCATGACATGGACCCCTGGGTGCCCACTGCAGACCAGGTATTTGAACGGGCCATGCTCTATTTTGGCCAGTACCAGTACCACAGTGCGTTAAGGGAGCTTAACCACATCCTGACAAACTACACCATCAGTGAAGCCATGGAGGCAAAAATTGTATTCAGGAAGGGGATGTGCCATTACAATCTCAGGGATTATGCACCGGCCAGGGACAACCTGCTGGCTGCCTATCAGATTTCCAATGGGTCCGGACTGGCCGATGATGCCCTGTATTTTCTGGCCCGGGCAGAAACCAACCTGGGCCAGGGCCAGCTGGCATTATCCTATTACCGCCAGCTTTTGGAAGACCATCCCCAGAGCAGCCTGGCCGATGATGCCCTGTACCGGATGGGCAGAATCCATTTCTTTGACGACCAGCTGGATCAAGCCATCGAAAAATACAGCAGGCTCATTGAACAATATCCCGCCAGCGACAGAATTGGGGAAGTCTCCTGGGCGCTGGGCTGGATTCATTACAACAACCAGGACTGGGCACTGGCAGAAAGCATTTTCTCCAATATGGCCGCCTCGCTTCGGGGAACCGCATTGGAGGAACAAGGGCTTTTCTGGCAGGCACAGTGCCTCTCCCGCCAGGGCAGAAGCGAAGATGCAACAGCGCTTCTTAAAAGGATTGTATCCAGCCATTCATATTCTTACTATATGTTCATGTCCCAGGCCATACTGCAGGAACAAAACATTGAGGCAACCATTGCCCCCTTTGACCAGTCGGCCAATCCCCTCAATGACCAGGTCGATGCAATCATGCCCCAGGTCTTCGAAGCGCTGCAGGACAATGGGCCCAATCCCGGAGACCTCCCTGCGCATATAGAAAGAGCCATCGAGCTTCTAAAAATTGAGATGTTTGCCAGCGCTTCATCAGAAATAGAGGCAGGCCAAGAGGACATGGACAAGGAACCGGTACAGATCTTGATGCTCTCCACACTCTATTACCAGTCACAGGATTACCGGAACAGCATCCGCATGCTGACCAGAAACCGCAGAGCCTTGAGCACAGGGCTGGAGAGCCCCTACCGGGATTATTACTATTACCTGATGCACCCTTACAGCTTTGAGCAAACCATCAATGCCTATGCCCGGGAGTTTGATGTGGATCCCCTGTTCGTGCTGGCGGTTATGCGCCAGGAAAGCATGTTCCAGCCGGAAGTTACCTCATTTGCCGGAGCCAGGGGGCTGATGCAGATCATGCCTGCCACAGGAACAGAGATTGCTCAGAAGCTGTATATGGATGATTTTGATATCGACCAGCTGTATAACCCCCAGAAAAGCATCATGATGGGCACCTTCTACCTAAGGGAGCAGCTGGACAATTTTGAAAACAACAAAATCTATGCCAGCGGCGCCTATAATGGGGGGCCCGGAGCCATGTCCAGATGGATTTCCAGGTGGGGGGATCAACCGATTTATGAATTTGTGGAAAACATACCCTTTGATGAAACCAGGGATTATGTGAAAAGGGTTATGGCCAATTACCATATGTACCGCATGCTCTATGGCTAAATGATTCGCAGCAGCAGCAGCCAGGCAGATATGCTCAGGCAGGATATGATGGTAGTGATAATCAAAGCTGAAGACACCAGGTCTGCATCCGAACGATACTGTTTTGCCATGATGTAAGCGGCAACCGCCAGGGGCATGGAAAACAAAAGCACCACCACATTCCTGTCCATAATGTCTATTTTAAAAACATATTCAGCCATCAGGAAAGCCACCGCAGGCATAACCAATAGTTTGGCAGCGCTGATGACTGCCAATATTTTGATATTGCTCTTGA
>PWYO01000056.1 GCA_003567835.1 Actinomycetota bacterium
ATACACCTAACCTCCAGTAAGAAACATCCGCAGCGCTGGAACGCACTGGCCAATATACTGGATCAAATGCTCTCAGAAGATATAAAAACTTTAATTATTTCCGGTGACCTGTTTGACAAAGAAAGCCAAAACTATTCGGAATTTGACCAGTTCTGCAAGCAGGAAAAATATAGGGAAGCTAAGCTTGAATTCTACATGATTCCCGGAAACCACGATGTTTCCTTGAAAGCAGGCCATTTTACATCAGATAATATCAGGGTCATCAATGAGCCTGAGATTATCCAATTGGGCCAGCAGAGCATCGACTTCTTGTTCGTACCCTATATTCCTGATAAATCCATCGGGGAAATCATTGCAGAACGACAAAATCATCTGGCAGACTATTGGGTGCTGGTAGGCCACGGTGACTATATTGCCGGGTTAAGGGAACCAAACCCCTATGAGCCGGGCATTTATATGCCCTTGACCAGAAATGATGTTCAGTATTACACCCCAGCCAAAGTTCTATTGGGCCATATCCATAAGAAGATGCATCTGGGAAAGATTTATTACCCAGGCTCACCCTGTGGGCTGGATATCAATGAAACCGGCCGAAGGACCTTTTACATCCTAGACACAGATACTTTAGAAATTGTGGAAAAGACCGTAGACAACGACTATATTTATTTTAATGAAACGCTTATTGCTCTGCCCGCCCTGGATGAATTTTCTTATATGCAAAAGAAAATACAGGATATGGTCCAAGGATGGAATTTAACCAAGAAAGAGACCCCCAAAGCAAGAATCCGCCTGAATGTCAAAGGTTATACCACTGACAAGCCAAAACTTTTACAAGTAATCAAAGAGGCGCTAAAGGATTACAGGTTCTACCAGGACCAGGAGCCCAATGTTGACCAGGTCTCCATATTTGAAGACCCTGAAAAAATCAGCATTGTGGAAAAGGTCCTGGAACAAATTGATGACCTGGACTGGCATGATGATCTGACCAAAAAAGAAGATATATTAGAACAGGCGCTGCATATCATACTAAAAGAGTCATAATGGGAATCAAAATACAAGAGATAGCAGTCAAAAACCTGGGCCCTATAAAGGATTTTCAGGCAAAATTTGGGTTGCTGAACCTGATATACAGCAAAAATGAAAGAGGAAAAACCTTTCTTACCGAATTTATCATCCGTTCGCTGTTCCGGAATACCAGCCGTTGGGCTGATTTAAGGGGTGGGGGAAACGGAAAGGTGACCGTAAGCGGTATCAAGGGCAGCGGGATTGAATTTTTGCCCCATGGTTCAGAAAAATTAGAGGATTACTGGGAAAATGATGAAAAGGGTCTTCCTGCTTCAGTAGCCAGGCTTTTGGTGGTAAAAGGAGGGGAGGCAGCCATTGATGATACCCAAGGCGGGGTGGGAAAATATTTAATCAAGGAAGTTCTCTCCGGCATGAATATATTGGACAGGATTGACCATGATGACAATATTTCCAAAACAGTAAAGGGTGCAGAAATAGAAAACAGCCATTTGTCTATCTCCAGACGGGGGGAAGGCAAACAGTATAACAGCGCCAAGACTGAACTGGCCACAATTGAAGAATTGTTTCAAGAAATAGAATCCCAGTATACCCAGGGCATCTTAAAGACCTATAAGATGAAAGAGCAAGCGCTCATAGATGAACAGGAGAGGCTCCAAAAAGCCAAGAGACATCAAGCCTACCTTATTTCCAAAGAAATAAGCCGGCTGGAAGAAGAATTGAAAGCGGTACCGGAACAGCAGTTAAATCAGCTGGAAAGAGACCTATCCCTGTATGAGAATAGAAAGCAGGCTTTAGCCAAGGAAAAGCAAAAGCTGCAAACCGCCCTTAACAAATGCAAAGATTATAAGTGGCTGGAAAGCGCACTGCCAAACTACAAGGATCTGTATGCCAAAACTGCCCATATTCCCAATAAATTTTTACTGATTGCATGCGGAATTTTGGTGGTAGTGAGCATTGTTTTTATCGTGCTCAATTATAATATAGCCAGCATTATTTTCCTGGTAGGCGCCATAGTGCCCTTGTTTATCTACATAAAAAAATATCATCATGCCTACAGGCAGGCCGGACAAAATACCGAATTAGGAAAAATCAAATCAGAATTTGCCCAAAGGACAGGCAAAAAGTTAACCGATATAGCCCAGCTTGAAGCTACCCTAAAGGAGCAGCAGGAATTCAGTACCCAGGCTAGCCTCATCAAAGACCAGTTAACTGAGGTTGAAAATGAATTACAAGATCTTGCATTATCCATAGAACAGCTGCTTTTGCAGCTTACCGGCAAAAAGAGCAAGCTGGAAGAAGGGCCGCAATTACTGCTTCATTTAAAGAAAAGGCATCATGCGGCCAAAGAGCAGAAAGAGGCTGAAAATAAAAGGCTGTACCAGTTAAATGTTTCCGAGTCAGATTACCTCCCAGATGATATCGGCATCAACTACAGCAGGACCCAAGAAGAAGCGATTCAAACACAGCTTGCAGATATCCGGGAAGAAATTCAAAACCAGGAAGACGATCTTTCCAGGCTGAAGCACAGGGTCTATTCCATCACTGGTGATGACCCCAGCATCAGCTGGGAAGCGCTTATTGAAAACTTGCGCATCAAGAGGTGGCAGGTACAGGCAGAACTAAAAGAGATCACTGCCGCAATTGTTGGCGGCATTGCCGTACATAAGGTGATCACTGTGATGCGAAAAGAAGAGGATGCCAAAATACAGCAGGGACTGGAATCCGAGACAGTCCTGAAGCCTTTAAGGGATTTGACCCAAAGGTATAACAGGCTGACACTGGATGGGGATCAGTTGATGGTATCCGACGATTATGATAACTTTGATTTAAGGCAGCTAAGCACCGGGGCCAGAGAGCAAGTCATGCTGGCTTTAAGGATTGGTTTTGCTTCTAAATTATTGAAACAGGATACCCTTTTCTTACTATTGGATGATGCCTTTCAGCATTCAGATTGGGGCAGAAGAGAGATCCTGGTAAAACAGCTGGTAGATATTCAAAATAAAGGATGGCAGATCATTTACTTTACCATGGACGACCATATAAAGAAGTTGTTTGACCAGGCAGGCAATCAGCTAAAAGAAAACAACTACCAAAGTTTTGCGCTCTAACCGGCAACAGGTTGCTTAAGCATAAGGTTATCTAAGATGCAAAAAACCATCATCAAAGAGGACGGCGAAAGAGAAGTCTTTCGCCAGGAAAAGATAAAAAAATCATTGCTCCGAGCAGGTGCAGAACCAAAAACCGCAGACCATGTCATAGGGGTTATTCAGGAGCATCTGGAAAAAATATCCGAATCAAAACATATCTATAAGCTTGCTTTAAAACACCTTCGAAAAAAACAACCTGAAGCGGCCATAAAGTATACCCTGAAAAAAGCTTTGATGAATATGGGGCCAGCGGGTTATGTATTCGAAAAATACGTAGCAAAAATTCTGAAAGAATACGGCTACAGGACAGAAGTGGGAAAGATGGTACACGGGGCTTGTGTGGAACATGAAATTGATGTTATTGCCCACCAAGGCAACAGCCATTACATGGTCGAATGCAAGTACCATAACAATAAAGGCGCAAAATGCTCCATACAGACTGCCCTTTATGTATATGCAAGATTCCTGGACGCAAAAAAGGCAAACAAAGACCGCAGGCAAGACTATAGGTTCAAGGAAGTATGGCTTGCCACCAATACTGCGTGTACCTCTATGGTGAAAAAATATGCCAGTTGTGTAAAAATGGGCCTAATTGCCTGGCACCATCCCCAGGAAAAAAACCTGGAATATTATATTGAAAACAAGAAACTGTACCCCATTTCCATACTTCCGGGACTGAAGATCAAACAGAGGGATCAATTATTTGAAAA
>PWYO01000029.1 GCA_003567835.1 Actinomycetota bacterium
ATTTCAAACAGGAAAAAATATGCGGCCTGATTATAGGCACCATGACTTTCGGAGAAGAGCTTCCCAACCTTCTGATTGGGGAAGCGTTCAGCCATCTCCCCATACAGCTGTTTGGGACCAAGGAAGGCCCCTTTACTGCGGACGGAAACAGACGTTCTGATTCATTCTGCGGCACCATATCCACGGCTGCAGGATTAAACCGCAGAAAGATCTCCTTTGATTTTTCAGGCTTGTTTTTCCCGGAAGAAAAAGAATTTGTGGAGGCGGTCCGCCGGTTTGCCAGAACGGCTTTTTTCTATGAAGCATTTATGGGCGCCAAAATAGGTACGGTAGGGCCCCGTCCGGCGGCTTTTGAAACCTGCGCCATCAATGAGGTCAACCTGATTGAAAAATTTAGCCAAAAGGTCGTGCCCATCAACCTGCTTACGCTATACTCGGACCTAAAAGGATTGGGGCAAACAAAAGAAATAGATGCCATCATCAGTCAAATTGAAGATGATTACCATGTATCCAAGATTAGCCAAGAAACCATGGTGCAATTGGCTAAACTGGAGTATATGCTGGAAAAATATGCCTGCGAGCAAGGGCTTTTGGGCATGGGCATTCAGTGCTGGACTGATATGCAGCAGGAAATGGGCATATCCCCCTGCCTGGCCATGGGAAGGCTTACCGATAAAGGAATTATGTGCGCCTGTGAGGTGGATGTCCACGGCGTGCTGACCATGGCCATGCAGCATGGTCTCTGCGGCCAAAAAGAGGTCCCCCATTTTATCGATTGGACCATTGCCCATCAAAAAAAGGAAAACACCTTTTTTGCCTGGCACTGCGGGAATGCTCCTGCAAGCTTATGCAGGGAGGGGTCCAAACCGGCCGCAGACAGCCATTCGGTGCTCTGCGGCATCCTGGGCAAGGAAAGAAGCCAAGGGACTGCCGAGTTTCAATTAAAGGATGGGGAAGTGACTTTGTGCAGGCTGGCAGAAGACGGGGGCCGTTTTAAGATGCTTTTGACCAAAGGGCAGACTGTGGCGGATACTAGAAAATACCGGGGCTCCTGGAAGTGGGTCAGAGTAGAGGACCTGGACCGCCTGTACAGGACGCTTATTGAACAGGGCTTTTTGCACCATGCCTCTATGATCTTCGGAGACCTGACCAAAGAGGTGAAACTATTCTGCAAGTTTGCAGACATAGAAGTGGTGGAAGTGTGATAAAAACACTGTAAGCCCTGGCTGCAGTTATGCTATAATGAGTTGAATTTTGGATATCGGTTTGATAGGTTGATATAGGTATGGAAATAGCAAAAATTATTGGCACTGTGGTCAGTACCATCAAGGTCAGTAAAATAGAGAATACCAAGCTAAAGGTGGCCCAGGTGCTCAATCCTTACGGTCAGGCGGCAGAGACCTATTATCTGGTGGAAGATGCGGTGGGCGTGGGTATAGGGGAGACGGTGCTTTTGGCTGATGACGGGGAAGCGGTCAGCAGTATAGTAGGCAGGGAAAATGTCCCCATTCGGGCTTCCATTGTAGCCAAGATTGATAAAATAAATATGTATGAGTGATCATGGATATTGCAAAAGTAGTAGGAAGCATCACTTCAGTTTCTAAAATCGAGCAGCTTAAGCCGGTTAAGCTTTTTGTGGTGCATGTGCTGGACGGTGATTTTCAAAATTCCGGCAAATATATTGTTGCGGTGGATACAATAGGGGTTGGGTATGGAGACCTGGTGCTGATTACCACCGGCAGTGCAGCCAAAATGACTGAAATTACCAAAGAGATTCCCACCGATACCTCCATTGTGGCCCGCATGGACGGTCTGGAAGGGGAGAAATGATTATAGGGATTGTAGCCAGGGAACTGGTATGTTCGGTAAAAGACGAATCCATGAATTCTGTAAAAATCTTTGTGGTCAAAGCACTAAACCTTGCCGGAAAAAAGACGGGCAAATATATGGTTGCTGTAGATAAAAAACTGGGCGTAGGGGTCGGGGATACGGTCCTGGTTGTGGGCGGAAGCTCTGCCCGGAAAATTGTAGGCTATGGTGATATGCCCATCAATGCAGCCATATCTGCAAAAATTGAGTCCGTATATATTGATGAAAAATACAAATTTTTGATGGAAGAATAAATGTTTTATGCAAAGGTGGTAGGCAAAACCTATTCAAATTTTAAACATCCTTCACTGGAAGGCCTGGATATAAAAATCATTGAAGATATTAATATAAAGACAGGAAAGCCTACAGGGAAAAAAGTACTGGCCATGGACCCCTTAGGGGTTTCCATTGGCGAATATGTGGGCTATGAGGTAAGCACTGAGGCTACTTGGGCTTTCGACACTGAACTGGTGCCAGCTGATACCGCCATTACGGCCATTATTGATTCCAAAGATATAGGGGGAAGCTGATATGATGCTGGGAAGAGTGATTGGCAATGTTGTCTCGGTTATCAAGGATGAAAACTATCATGGCCTAAAACTGATGGTGGTCCAGGAACTGGATATGGAAGGAAAATTTAAAGGCAATTATGTGGTTTCTGCGGATCTGATTGGGGTGGGTATAGACGAGGTGGTTATGGTGGCCAACGGGACCCCGGCCAGGGCCACCGAAGAGACCAAAAATTGGGGCCTTGATTCCATTATCGTGGCCAAGATTGAAAAACTGATTTTTAAAGAACGGGAAGTCATCCTGGACCCTTAGACAAGTTTCCAAGCAGATTTGTTTAAAATCCTTTCAGATCAAAAAAATCCAGAACCGGAACCCGCTATCATAATCAACACTTGAGCAAAACACATTCAGGAAACACCATGGTTTTCCAGCAAACTGCTTGGGTTAAGGGTTGGCCCAGATCCGAATGACCCGAATCCTTTCCACGGGCGTATCCCACATAGGGTCCTGCCGGTGGGTATAGGATGGGGGCACGCCTTCAAAAGGCTCATTGATAAACTGGACATGCTTATATCCCGCTTCCATGAGTATGTGGTTGGCTTCATGCCGGTGCATATGGACCACATTGGGCATCATTGGCACACCTTCTTCGGGAATGGGCGCCTGCACCCTGGGCTCCTGGCCGTAGTGGAACTGCCGAACCGTAATCTGTTCGGGCGGGGTAAAGCGGTTGGGCAGGGCCAATTGTCCCGTTTCCGGATTGCCCACAACCTGGATATCAATTAAATCTTCCTGGGGGCGCTCAAACGATTCGGCGGGAAGGTCTTTGGTTGCTTGTTCCATAAACAGGTTCCAGATCATAGCAGGATGCGTACCCCCCTGTACCCGCATATCATGGAGGGTGCCGATTCTCCGGTTCACTTCGGGATATCCGATCCACACAGAGGCAACCAGATTGGTGGTAAAACCTGCAAACCAGGCATTTTCTGCTTCCTGGGTGGTTCCTGTTTTGCCTGCTACCGGCCTGTCTTCCAGTCTGGCTCTTGTTCCTGTGCCCCTTTGTACCGTGCTTTCCAGGATCTCAATGGCCCGGTAAGCATTGATGGCAGAAATGACTTCGGTACCCTGCGGTTTATGTTCCTCTAAAACCACGCCATTGCGGTCTATCACGCGCAGTACAGCAACAGGGTCATTTCTAACCCCGTAGTTGGCAATGGTGGCAAAAGCCACGCAGATCTCCAATGGGGATACGCCAATCTCAAGTCCGCCCAGGCCCACTGCCGGATATGGCTGCAAGGGGGTGGTAATGCCCATTACCTTGGCAATATCCACCATTTCTTGCGCCCCCACCCTTTGAATCAGCTGGGCGTACACCACATTTACCGAACTTACTGTGGCATCGATGATAGACATTTCGCTGGTCTCATAATTGGTACCCATATAATTGGATACTTCCCATGGTTCACTTCCCACCATGTCA
>PWYO01000073.1 GCA_003567835.1 Actinomycetota bacterium
GCAGCAATACCGTAGTGGGCATCAACAGCGTTATCCATGCGGTCAAGGGCAGCAATGTGGCCCTGGGCGAGGATGTGCTGGTATCCGCTTATGTCTATATCATCGGGGGCGGAAACTACCATCATGGCCGGGCTGATATTCCCATAAGAGAACAAGGCCTGGTCTCCAAAGGGGGCATTTCTATCGGCAGCAATGTTTGGATCGGGGCATCGGTTAATATCACCGACGGCGTACGCATTGCGCCGGGCAATATCATCGGGGCCTACGGCCTGGTCAACAAATCCATCCAGAAAAAGGACTATATCTCTTTCGGCGTACCCGCCAAACCGCAAAAAAGCAGGATCCAGTGACACCGGATAGGGCCTCGTTAGACCCTGCAAGGCTGCCTAAGCCAAACCCATCTATTTTTCTCTGCGAATAAAAAATGCTGAGTGAAAACAAGAGATTTTGCCTCCATAAGCTTTGAACCTGATGCACCATGCGCACATCAGAAAGACTTGTAGGGCACATCCATCGTTGCTATGCCTGAAAGCCCTTAAGGGGCTTCCTTTTGGATCTTTTCAATCTTAGGCCTGCGGATCAGGAATATGATACCCCCCACGATAGACACCAATAACAGCTGAAGCAGCACCAAAAGGGGGAATATGGCTGCCTGGGAGGCAGCGACCCCAAAGGCCACCAGAAAGTAGGTGGTGGTGTTTTCCCTGACCCCTATGCCCCCGATGGATATGGGGATCATGGCTACCAGCAGCACAATGGGCACCATAAACAAAAAGGCAATAAAGCTGATGTCGATTTTTAAAGCCAGAGCCACCAGGTAATAATGTAAAATCACATTGAATTCCATCAAAAAGCTTAAGAATATGACCAGGGCCAGGACCTTTTTATTGCCCAAAGCGGAAAAAGCATTCACCATGCTTTTCAGCTTGTTTTTCATCTTCTGCATAAACCGTATTTTAAACAGGAAACGAAATGGTTTGAGCATTTTTGGATTGAGCAGAAGAATAAAAAAAACGGATAGGAGCACGAATAATACAATCATGACCACCAGGATGGTATAAAAATCAATAAGCCTGAACCCAAGAAAAAGGGCCAGCAGGACAAAGCAGAACAGCCCGATCACACCGGTGCCCCTTTCTACCAGGATGACGGTAATCGATTTAGGCCAGCTGCTGTTTTTCATCTTGGCCGCATCATAGGCCCGGTAGGTGTCGCCCCCTATGCTGCTGGGCAAGAAGTTGTTTAAGAATATGCCGATGAGCAGGGAGCCGTTGAGGTGGTTGATGGTGGGGTTGACCCCCTGCAGCTTAAGCAGGGCCTTCCAGCGTACCGCAGATATAATCAGGCCGGTGACATGCAAAAATGCAGATAGAAACAGAAAAGGGAAGTGGATGTCATCTGTGGTAACTGTGGTCACAAAATGGATGATTTCATCCCAGTAGCGGTACAGGAGGTAAGCAATCAAAGAAAGGCTTATCACCACTTTCAGGAGATTGATGATCCTGGATTTCATCAGGCAGCCCCCAGATGGTCTTTGATAAAAGATTTGAGGTAGTCGGTGGGCAGGCCCAGAAAAGTATTCCTGCGCAGCCGGTCACAGGTCTGGCAGGGGACCAGCCCTTCCACCTCTTTTTTGGCAATCCTTTGTCGCAGGTCCTGCATTTTCGGTCCATGAAAGATTGCTTCCAGGCTTGAGTCCTGGATATTGCCCAGCTTCAGCCTGGCGCTAAAGTCCTGAGGGCAGGGCAGCACATCCCCATTGTAGAGCACCACCAGGGCATACCAGAGGAAGGTGCAGGGCACATAGCCCTTATGTTTTGGGGCTGCAGTTTCCACCAGGCCGCCCCAGTTATGGGGTTTTCTGGTAACAAACCGGTCCAAAGGCAGGCCTTCAAACTGCTTTAAAAAAGCCTGCCTTTGTTTTTTAACATCTTTTCCGCTTTCATATTCAATGACCTGCAGGACGGTATAGGGGCGTCTGCTTTTACGTTCTTTTTTGGTTTTTAAAAAATCAATGATGGATTGCAGGGTCGGCTCAAATTTGGAGTTGACCCGGTTTTGTTCATAGGCAGCCGGATGGTATCCGTCAAAGGAAAAAGAGATAAAATCCAGCCCGGAGGCAATCAGTTGCTCTGTTTTGTCCTTGTCCAGCAGGGTGCCGTTGGTATGTATGCGCACCGTAGCAGCGCTCTTTTTGGCATAGGCAATCATATCGGCCAACCGGGGATGGAGCAGGGGTTCTCCGCGGTGAAACAGGTAAATGTCATTGGCCCGGGGGCCTACCTGGTCCATGATTTTTTTATACAGGTCAAAATCCATCAGCCCCTTATCCTGGTCAGGGATATCCTTGTTGGGGCACATGGGGCATTTGAGGTTGCAGCGGTTGGTGACTTCAACCCATACCCGCAGGGGAAAGTAACCGGGGTCTGCATGCCTTCTCATATAATGGAAGTAGGCTTTGGCAAGCCTGGCCCATTTGGCAGTATTCACGGCTAACCCTTTATTTCCCTGACAAAATAAATGGGCTTTTGCTGGGATTCATGGTAGATCCGGATATTCAGCTCTGCCAGCAGCCCGAAAGTGATAAACTGTATGCCAATAAACACCAAAAAGATGGCCACAATAAACAGAGGCCTATTGGCCAGGCTGACTAAAAAAAATACCCTCTGTATGATGAGCACCAGGGTAATAATACCCCCGGCAGCCCCTACCAAAATACCGAAGAGGCCGAACACCTGTATGGGTTTGGTAGAAAAGCTTAGCAGGAACTTCAGGGTGATGATATCCAGAAAAACTTTAAAAATCCGGTTTAGGCCATACTTGGATTTGCCGTGTTTTCGGGGCTTGTGGCCCACCACCACCTCAGAGACGGTGATGCCCATCCAGCTGGCCAGGGCAGGGATATAGCGGTGCATCTCCCCGTATAGTTTGGTATTTTTTATGACATCTTTGCGGTAGGCTTTAAGGGTACACCCAAAATCATGGAGCCTGACCCCGGTTAGAAAAGAGATCAGCCGGTTGGCCATATTGGATGGAAAACGCCTGGTAAGGTAGTTTTCCTTGCGGTCTTTTCGCCAGCCGCTGACCACATCATAGCCTTTATTGATTTCAGCAATAAGCTTGGGGATGTCTTCAGGCTCGTTTTGCAGGTCCGCATCCAGGGTGATTGCCACCGCGCCCCGGCAATAGTCAAAACCGGCGCTCATGGCTGCGGTCTGGCCGAAATTCCTGCGCAGTTTGATGATGCGAAACCGCTTATTTTGCCGGTTTATGCGCACCATCTCCTCCCAGCTTCCGTCCTGGGATCCGTCATCGATGAGCAGCACTTCATAGGATTGCCCGTTTTGGCCTAATGTGCTTTCCAGGCGCTTGCAGAGCGCCTGCAGGCATTGCTGTTCATTGTATACGGGGATGATGACCGATATTTCTATGTTGTCTTCATTTTCTGCCATGTGCGATGCCTTTATAAGTAAAATATGCAAAGAAGTTTAACACTATAGCCCTGCTTTGTCTATGCCGGTTTATCCTATTGTATGATGAAAAGATTCGGTTTTAAAGCATGCCTGCCCAGAAAATCGACGCCTGACCCAAGCCCGCCGCAGGTCACAGGATCAGGTGTCCAGTATGCAGGGACCGGGCGGCAAAAATCTTGCCCTTATTGTTCCCATACTTGTTTTAAAATGCTAAAATCTACTAAAAAACAGCATGGGGTGTACTTTGTTGAACTGCCGATTGGGTCAAAAATCCAGATTAAAAGAATATATCATCATCTCTGTACTGCTGCTCATTATGGTCATGGGCTTTATGTGGGAGGTCTTTTTTTTAGGGGATGCATTCC
>PWYO01000061.1 GCA_003567835.1 Actinomycetota bacterium
AACGGCCTTATTATTACCAAGATCGGCATTAACCCCATTATTACCACACTGGGCACCTTGGCCATATTCAGGGGTGTGGCATTTTTCTGGGCCCATCTCAATGTGCGGATCTACAGCGCCTTTTGGGACTCCATAGGAAGGACTTTTATCGCCGGCACCATCCCCATGACTACGGTATATATCGTGGTCATCTTTGTGGTACTGGCACTGGTGTTGAAGTTTACCAGGTTTGGCAGGAACCTGTATACCATTGGAGGTAATGAGTATTTGGCTAAGCTTGCGGGCATCAAGGTAGACCGGATCAAGATTGCAAGTTATGTCATCAGCGGACTATTTTGTGCACTGGCTGCCATTGTGCTAACCTCTCAGCTGGGTTCAGGAAGGCCTGAATACGGCAGAAATGCAGAACTTGAAGTGCTTACCATTGTGGTTTTGGGAGGGGTTACGGTAGGCGGAGGAAAAGGAAATTTTCTAGGCACTTTTATTGCCCTGGTCATCATCGGCTCCATATCCAATGGCCTGGTGCTTCTGGATGTGCCCGTATTTTTGCGGATGGTGGTCAAAGGCGGCCTTCTGGTTTTGGCGGTATCCATTGATGCTTTAAGAAACAGGAAAAGACTGCAGCTGTATTAACCAGTTTTAGGAGGATATAAGTGAACAGCAGACAACGTTTTTTGGAAGTGATGCGGTTTGGCAAGGATGTCCGATCAGTCAAATGGGAATTTGGTTACTGGGGAAAAACCATAAAAAACTGGTACAGCGAAGGCCTTCAGGAAAATCAGTATCCTGCCATCCCCACCCGGATGTCCACATTCCAGGCTTCTCTTTATACTGCAGCCTGGACCCATGATTGGCGGAAGCAAGGATCTAAGCCTGGGCAAAAGATTGTGCTTCCCAACGGCATAGGCGTATGGGGCGGGGGCACCTACTGGCCCAACCAGGGATTTCCGTTGGAGCACGATGTGGGCAATTATTTTGGTTTTGATAAAGCCACCATATTGGCCAAGGTTGAGCAGCTGTTCTGCCCCCAGTTCGAAGTAAGCATATTGGATGAAGATGATGAAAAGATGACCTATATCGATCTAGACGGGGTAGAAAGGATTTATTTAAAAGAAGAGGCCACCATACCCACTTCCATGCGGTGGCCTATAACCGACTGGGAAAGCTGGGAAAAAATCAAGCGGGAGCGGGTTCACACGGATAATATAAAACAAAGATTTCCGCCGGATTGGGATCAACTGGTAAAAGAATACAAGAACCGGGATTACCCCCTGTGCCTGGGCGGATATCCTTTGGGTATTTTTGGAACCCTGGTCCATCTCATTGGTTACGAGAAGCTGTTTTTCTACTATTATGACCAGGGCAAACTCATAAAGGACATACTGGATACATTTACGGATGTGTGGATTGCGCTCTGGGAAGAAGTGTTGGCGGAAATCGATATAGACTGCGTGCATATCTGGGAAGATGTATCTACAGGAACCGCTTCCATGGTAAGCCCGGCAACATTTAAAGAGTTTATGACCCCTTACTACAAAAAGCTTACCCATTTTTTAAAATCCAAAGGTGTGGATATCATCCTCCTGGACACAGACGGGGATTGCAATGAGCTTATACCGCTGTTTATGGAAGCAGGGATTACCGGGCTTTATCCCATGGAGGCCAGCGCGGGTATGGATGTGCTGGCTGCCAGGAAAAAATACCCCCAGCTCCAGATTATGGGCGGTATACCCAAGTCGAGGATCCCCTTGGGCCGCGAAGAGATTGACCGGCTGCTGGAACCCATAGGGCAACTGTTAAAATATGGCGGCTATATTCCTTATGGAGATCATTTGATCCCTCCTGAAGTGCCCTGGAAAGATTTCTGTTACTACCGTGAAAAATTAAATCAGTTAATAGACCAAAACGGGACAATATAATATGGACGCCCCACGATTTTACATTTATGTCTGCGTCAAAAGGGCGCTGAAAAAATTGGGTACTGGGCATATCTGCAAAAAGATATCCTATGTGCAGGAAAAAAACGATTTGAAAGGGAACATTCATTTACCAAAATTGACAAGGAGTGTGCATGCAATACAAAAATTATCTGGTATTTGATTATGGGGCGAGCAATGGAAGGGCTTCGGTGGTCCGTTTTGACGGAAAAAAATTTGATATGGAAGTAACCCATCGGTTTGAAAATAGACCGGTTTCAGCTGCGGGGACCCTTTACTGGGACATCTTGAGCCTATTTGCGGAACTAAAGCAGGGTCTTTTAGAGTCCTGTAAAAAATATAAGGATATTGAATCCATGGCCCTGGACACCTGGGGAGCTGACTTTGGTTTTATTGATAAAAATGGGAAGCTGATTTCCAACCCGGTCCATTACCGTGACCAGCAAAGGGAAAAGGATTCCAAAAAGCTGTTTGAAAAGATTTCGGCAGAAAGGCTCTTTAGCCTTGCAGGGTCCATGGTCAGTCCCATTTTTGACCTTTTTCACTTGTATTCTTTAAAAATAAACCGTTGGCCTGAGTTTGAGCATGGCAAAGTTTTTTTAACCATTCCCGATATCTTAAACTATTTTCTTACCGGCCAAACCTTTAATGAGTGGACCCGGATTACCACCAGCATTATGTATAACCAGGTGGAAAAAAAATGGGAAGATGAAATATTTGATACAGCCGGGCTTCCCATGGACCGGTTTGCACCCATCATTAAGCCTGGTCAAACAATCGGAAAAATCACAGATGCAGTGTGTCGTGAACTGGATATAGGTACCCTGGATGTAATCGCTCCGGTCACCCATGATACGCCTTCTGCTGTGGCGGGCATTCCAGTAGGCAATGGTCAAAACTGGGCCTTTATCAGCCTGGGCACCTGGGCTATCCTGGGAAAAGAAACCAAAACTCCTTTTATCAGCAAGGAAGTTATGAACTTAGGCTTTTCCAATGAAGGCGGTGCCCAAGACAGCAATCTTTTGGTTAAAAATATAACCGGATTGTGGATCATACAGCAGTGCAGAGCAAAATGGATCAAGGATAAGGGAGCAGATATTTCCTGGGACAAGATTGTAGAGCTGTCTGCAGCTGCCCCGGAATTTGCGTCCTTTATCGATGCAGATCATCCTGTTTTTGCTCAGCCTGCCGTGGATATGCCCCAGGCAGTCAGGGACAACTGTATGGGCAAAAAACCACAGGATATTGGGGCTGTAGCCCGATGTGTGTATGAGGGCCTGGCCTTGAAGTTCAAGCACGATGTGGCTTCTTTGGAAAAAATAACGGGAAAAAAGCTGGATCTGCTGCATATGATCGGGGGCGGAATCCAAAACAGGATGCTTTGCCAGTGGACTGCTGATGCTACAGGCATACCGGTGATTGCCGGTCCCACAGAGACTACTTCTGTAGGCAATTTCCTTATGCAGCTTATGGCTTCTGGGGAGATTGGAAGCTTGTCTGAAGGCAGATTGATATCCAAGCAATCATCTGAGGTTGATCATTACAAACCCAAAGATCTCGATAAATGGGACCAAGCTTATCAAGACTATTTAAACAAAACAGGAGGGAACTAAAAAATGAAATTAAACGTGGATGCGCATCTGTGGTGTTTGGGCACCTATGCGGAACGGTACGTGCCCGGCGGTTACTATGATGAGATGGAAGTGGATCAAAAACTGGAGATTATGTCTAAAATTGAGGGTCTGACCGGTTTATTTGTTTTTTATCCGCTTCCCCCTATGCCTGAAGATGCGGACAAACTGGTCAGCAAACTGAACAACTACGGCCTGAAAGTATCCAATGTTGCCATGGAAGTTTGGTCAGACAGAAGATGGAAGCATGGAACGTTTTGCAC
>PWYO01000273.1 GCA_003567835.1 Actinomycetota bacterium
ATGATTGACAAAGGTATTATCGATCCGGCCAAGGTTACCCGGTCTGCCATACAGAATGCGGCTTCCATTGCAGGGCTGCTGCTGACCACGGAAGTGGTGATTGCTGAGAAGCCTGAAAAGGGCGGCCGGCCGGCTGCACCGGGAGCTCCCCCCATGATGTAATCAAAAAGGGCACTGTACAGTGCCCTTTTTTTGTTTAACCCTTTTTTTTACAAAATCCGATTTACCTCTAGTGCCTGCAGTGTTTGAGGTCCCTTGTTTAAGCCCACGCAAACTGCAGCGGCCCCCACGAATACCCATGCACTCATTAGAACCTGCATCCGCTTCTTATGGTTTTGGATCAGACATCAACCAGTATTGCCGCCCATTGCATGCATTGCAGCCTAGCCTGTGTTTGAAATGCCAAACCATATTGCCCCCCCAAGCTTCAAAGGTCATATGATAAGGCTCAAGATTTATTCTTTGGCAGTCCTGCCAAAACGGCTGGGGCCTTTATGGACCGGTTATGGTAGCCATTTTTCCACCCTGTGGCAGGATTTTCCAGCCATCCAATATGTTTTTGTTCAGTGCTGCCATTTGGACGCAATTGCCCCATGTCCTGCATATTAAAAGTATGCATAGGATAAGCATGCTTTCTATAATCATTCAATCCGGTGCTGTGTCAGTGTACTTTCCTAATTTGTCTGCCCAGTCTTCCGGGAAAGCCTGATAATATTTTTTTTGCTTCATGGGGTATTTTTTCCTTATCAAGGACCTGGTGCTAGAAGGCAGGCCTACGACAGGCAGATACAGCCATCCAAATAAAGCAATACGGCTATGCCCATATGCGTGCGCAAGCATCCTGTAATGGTCCGGCCCGGGTTTCAAAAAAATGAGCCAAAAAAGAAAAGTTTCCCCTAAAACCCTTTATGACATAAATCCTAGCTTGTCTGAATTCTTGTCTCTTGATTATATTATTCTTATAAGAAAAACATCAATCCCGGGACCAGCTGCGGCAGTTCCCATAATATCCATGCTTTTCTCATCTCCGCTCCTCCTTATGGGTATACTTTTTCGACCTGCAAGCAATAATGGTCCTGCTTGTTGCATTGCCCACCGGTAGACGCATTTCTTGGACCAAAATCAGATTCTCTACAATAGCATCGGCCTTTCCTGTAAGTCAGAAGATGTTGCCAATCTCTTTTCTGTATTGTTTGTGCCGTCTGCACCGCGCAACAGTTTTCATATTGTTCGGCCAGGTCGTGTTTTGCTATGGTATGTCTGTTATGATCATATCGTTGCCGAAATCAGTCTATAGGGCTCAGGCCTTTTCCAGGTCATGGCTGTAGCCAGTGGTGTCAGCAGCAGCAAAAAAACAATTGGTCTGTCCCACCTGAGCATCCGGTCCCCAGATCGGCTGCTTCTTTTTTGGACAACTGTCTGAAAAAATAAATTTATCCTATAATGATAGGTGATTTTGACACAAGCTGTGGTATTTGACCATGCATTGATATGGGTATCGGAGGCAAAAGCATGATTCGTTTTTCAAAATTAAAAGACATTCTTTCCACCCACCCTGCATACAGATTCGCCCAAGCGGAACATGCTGTCTTCAAGGAGCTTATAGAAGACTGGCAGCAGGCTACCAGCCTCCCCCTTCAGTTAAGGGAACAGTTGAACCGCCAGCTTCCGCTCACCATCCATGCCCGAAATATAACAATGCCCCATACCACCAAGGCATTGATCAAGCTTCACCAGGGATATACCGTAGAAACCGTACTGCTTGCGCATGCGAAACGGAATACCGTATGTGTATCATCCCAGGTCGGCTGCCCGCTTGCCTGCCGGTTCTGCCATTCGGGAAAGCTTGCTTTTCAAAGAAATCTCCATGCCGATGAGATCATTACACAAGTACTATACTTTCAAAGGATTCTTAAAAAAACCGGGGATCGGGTCAACAATGTGGTGTTTATGGGAATGGGCGAACCCTTTCTCAATTACCATCATGTGATAACTGCACTTAAAATGTTGAATCATGAAAACAAGCTGGGCATCAGTGCCAGAAAGATTTCCATATCCACTGCAGGCATAGCCCATAAAATTAAGGAATTTTCCAGAGAAGGGATGCAGGTTAATCTGGCTGTCTCCCTGAACGCACCTACAGACAGCCTCCGGTCTCAAATCATGCCTGTCAATAAAAAATACCCCCTAAAGGACCTTATAGGTGCTGTGCGGTACTACATAGACCAGACCAACCGAAAAGTGATGTTCGAGTATGTATTGATTGACCGCTTAAACGACCAACCGGTGCATGCCCAAAAACTGTCCGTTTTGCTCAAAGATCTGTTATGCCTGGTAAACCTGATCCCCTATAATGGAAACGGTGCTCTTAACCCTCCATCCCCTAAGGCACTGAACCGGTTTAAAAAAATATTGGATCAAGCAGGTACCCAATATATACAAAGACAGCGATTGGGAAAAGAAATCGATGCTGCATGCGGAGAGCTGTTATACCGTACACATGCCTTGGATGCATCCGGCGAAACGCAAGCGGGATAAGTAACTGTTTCTCTATAGCCGCAGAAGATAAAAATACCTGCTGTTCTGGGGCCTCAAAGCATTGGGAAATCCCGCCTTATAGACCCCATTTTTATGGACCATACTGTTATCAGTAAACAAGAATCTCCAGCAAGGTTTTGCTTTCACTGAAACTTTCTGCAGACCGGGAGTCTATACAGCTTTTGATCTGGCCGACCTTGCAGGGCATCATAGAACCTATGCCTATGCTTATGCTGCTAGATCCCGTAGGGCAAACACCATCTTTCTAGTGATTTGACATCAAGGCTTTCCGCATTTTTTGCGGGAAGGCAATTCTGGTAGGTAAACCCCGTAACTTTTTGATAAGCGCTGATGCTTATGCGATGGTTTGACTGGGGTTGCCTTATAAACGCTTTATTTTGTCTCATGCCTGGGGCCGCACCATTGCCCTCTAATGGTGAAACGGCCATTATTTCAGATCGTTTTTTTATGATGGTTATGGTATATACAGCAAACAATTTTCTTGTTTTTATGTAATTGTGCTGTAAAATAAAAAAAGGTGATGCTATGCAATTACAAACAGCCGTTTTTGGTGGTGGCTGTTTCTGGTGTCTGGAAGCAGTCTTCGCACAATTAAAGGGAGTAAAGGAAGTTGTGCCCGGATATTCCGGAGGACATCAGGCCAATCCCACCTATAAGCAGGTTTGCGGAGGAAAAACCGGCCATGCAGAGGTGGTCAAGATCACATTTGATCCTCAGCTTATCGGTTACCGGCAGCTCTTAGAGGTATTTTTCTTCATACACGACCCCACCACCCCCAATAGGCAGGGCAATGATATAGGTCCCCAGTACCGCTCTATAATCCTAACCCAGGGCTTGGAACAGAAAGAAGCAGCGCTGCACTTTATAAAACAGATGCAGCAAGAAAAGATATTTTCCAGTCCCATTGTAACCCAGGTATTGAGTCTGGAAAAATTTTATCCCGCTGAAGATTACCATGTAGATTATTTTACCCAAAACAGCGGACAGCCTTACTGTCAAATGGTTGTCAAACCCAAGTTAGATCATTTCAGGCAAAAATTCGCCGCTTTGCTCAGCTAAAAAGCAGCCTGCAGTTCCGTATTTTCCCCGAATTTTTGCAACTATTCTGTTTCGCATTGCAATTTTTTAAACCCTTCAGGCATGTCCAGGCATTCGTTTCCTGCCCATAATCTTGATTTCCCTGTATAAAAGCATAAAGCTTACCCCAAAAGAAAGAATGTCGGCTGTGGGCCAGCTGAGCCATACGCCGAAAAGCCCCATATAGAA
>PWYO01000184.1 GCA_003567835.1 Actinomycetota bacterium
GATAGGTGATGGATGTGATTTGTGAAAAAGCGCCGGCCAAGATCAACCTCACCCTGGAAGTGGTGGGCAAAAGAGGAGACGGCTACCATAACATAGAATCGGTGATGCAGACCGTAGACCTATGTGACCGGCTCACCTTTGGAGACTGTGACTGTATCAAGGTCATCCCTGAGTATTCGAGCCTTCCCGCCCGGGACCGGTTATCGGCAAAGGACCCCGCCCAGGATATTTTTGATAACCTGGTTTACAAAGCGGCGGACCTGCTTAAGCAAGAGACCGGCTATAAAGGGGGGGCAGCCGTCCAGCTGGAAAAATCCATTCCCTCTTCAGCAGGTCTTGGCGGCGGGTCCAGCGATGCAGCAGCCACCCTGAAAGGATTAAACAAGCTGTGGGATCTGGGTCTTAATACCGGGGATCTCTCCAGGCTGGGGGCCAAAATCGGTTCGGATGTTCCCTTTTTTATCTATGGGGGCACCTGCCTGGTGCGGGGACGGGGCGAAAAGGTCCAAAAGATTGCTTCCATAGCCCCAAAATGGGTGGTGGTGATTCTTTTTCCCATACGTATTTCCCAGAAGACGGCGCACCTTTACGGCCGCCTGGACCCCACCTATTATACCGGCGGCGCATGTACCCAAAAGCTGGTAAACAGCTTGGGCAATGGGGCAGGCAGCAGGGTTGACCGGTATCTGTTCAATGTTTTTGAAAAGGTATACGGAACAAGTTTTGCCCAATTCGGACAATGGACCCACGCACTTGAGCAAGAGGGCATCAGCCCGGTACACCTTGCCGGCAGCGGCCCTGCGGTCTATTATATGGCGGCATCCGGCGAAGAGGCTAAAAAGGATTTGGACCTGCTCAGGGAAATGGGCTTTGACAGCTATATAGCCAGGACCGTGCCATGACCCAGGAACAGAGAAGCAGGCAGACCCAGCAAAAAATATTGGATGCAGCCCAGGCCCTTTTTACTACCCGGGGCTTTGACCAAAGCGGCATTGATGATATCTGCAGGCAGGCAGGGGTTACCAAAGGGGCATTCTATCACCATTACAGCTCCAAGCAGCAGCTCCTGCTGGAACTGTTTAACCACTGGATTGATGAGGTGGCCCAAAAAATCAACCCCCAGACGCTGCAAAGCGGCAATACCTTGGAGCTTCTTCTGCGGATTATGGAATCCATGGAGCCGGTCTTTGCCCGGGCCAAGGGACAGCTGCCTATTTTTGTGGACCTGTACATCAAAGGCTTAAATGACCAGCAGCTTAAACAGGTCAACCAGCAATCTTATCAGAAGTTTTTGGATTTTTTTTCAGGCATTGTACAAGCAGGCATCCAGGAGGGCACCATTGCTGCAGATGATGCCCAGGAGGTTGCCAAAATTCTTTTCTCGCTTACCATCGGTTTTATGGTCCAGGGTCTGCTCAATCCCCGTGGGGCAGATTGGGCAGCGCTTACCAAAAAAAGCATAAAAATGCTCCTGGATTGACCCATCCTGTGGCAGTTGTGCCGCAAATGGTTTAGAATACCATAAAAGGACAAGGAGTTCCTTGATTGCCCAAAAAGACAAAACCAAACTGCTGATTAGCATTGTGAGCTATAACAGTCTTGATTATGTAAAAGACTGCCTGCTTTCAATCCAGGAGCATCCGCCTGCCTGCCCCTATGCGGTGGTGGTGGTAGACAATGCTTCCCAGGATGGAACGGCGGAGATGATACAAAAGCAATTTGGATGGGTTACCTGTATGGCCAATACGGCCAACCGCGGTTTTGCTGCGGCCAACAACCAGGCCATCCGTTCGCGAAAGGCCCGGTATGTGCTGCTTTTAAACAGCGACTGCCGGGTGTTTGAAGGTTCTCTGGACCGCCTGGTGGATTTTTTGGACCAGCACCCGCAGGCAGGGGTGGCAGGACCCAGCATTATCAACAGCGACGGGTCGCCCCAGCATTCCTGCCGGCGGTTTCCTTCCATGTTTGCTGCGGCTGCCCACAGCATATTAACGGTGTTCTATCCCGGCAACCCATTTTCACGCCGGTATAAGATGGCTGATATTGACCGAAGCAAGCCGTTTGAAGTGGACTGGGTGTCCGGCTCGGCTATGGCGGTCAGGGGAAAGGCTTTGCAGCAAGTGGGGCTTTTAGATGAACGGTTTTTTATGTATGCTGAGGATGTGGACCTATGCTACCGCATGTGGCAGAAAAAGTGGAAGGTATACTATTGTCCCTACAGCAAGATTCTGCACCATATTGGAGGCAGCAGCGGGAAAGGAACCCTGCGCGCCGCCTTGCAGATGCAGAAAAGCGTTTTGCTTTTTTATCTAAAAAACTATGGGAAGACCTGGCGGATCATCTGGATGCCGGCCCTGGTGGCGGTCCTGGCTTTAAGGATATTTTTTACCATGGTCAAGCTGAAATTGGGCAAAGGCCGGTAATAGTTATTTGTTTCCTTTGCTTTTTATATTAAAATGGTTACTAGATTTTAGCACTGAAATGCAGGAGGTTTTTTGAACATACTAATCACCGGGGCTGGAGGTTTTGTGGCCAAACACCTCATAGCCCGCCTCCAACAAGACAATCACCACCTGATGGGCATTGATGTGCGTACGGAGGGCATCAGCAAACAGGTCCAGGCCGTGGAGCTGGATCTGACCCAGGCACATCAAACAGAAATGCTGATCAAGGATTTTAAGCCCCAGCGCATATACCACCTGGCTGCCCAGAGTTCGGTGTCCCATTCATGGGACCAGCCCATTGATACCTTCAGGGCCAATGTTTTTGGGGCCATCAACCTGCTGCAGGCGGTCAAAAACCAAGCCCCGGAATGCCGGGTTTTGGCGGTATGCACCGCAGAGGAATACAGGCCCGCGGACCAGGACCGGGCCATTGGAGAAGATTATCCCATTTTTCCCCAAAACCCCTATGCCATCAGCAAGGCGGCCATGGATTTTTTTTCTCTGACCTACAGCAAGGCCTATCATATGGAAGTCTTTGTAACCCGGTCTTTTAACCATATGGGCCCCGGGCAGTCGGAACGCTTTGCGGCCAGCGATTTTGCCCGCCAGGTTGCCCGAATCGAAGCGGGCCTGGCCCCGCCGGTGATCCGGGTGGGCAACCTGGGTGCATACCGGGATTTTTTGGATGTACGGGATGTGGTGGCCGCCTACCAGGCCATACTGGAACGGGGCCGCCGGGGCCTCCCTTATAATGTATGCAGCGGCAAAAAAACCAAGATTGAACAGATCCTCAATATCTTAATCGGGCTCAGCAGCCGAAGCGGGCAAATCAAGGTAGACGTGGACAAAAAGAAATTCAGGCCCATAGACATCGCCTCCATCTACGGGGACAACAGCAGGCTGCGCAAAGATACTGGATGGAAGCCGGCATACAGCATCCAAACCTCCCTGGCCCATGTCCTGGAATGGTGGCGCCAAACTGTGAAAAAAGAAGAGAGGAGCAAAAAGTGAAAGCAGTGATCCTGGTAGGGGGCAAAGGCACCCGCCTGAGACCCATTACCTATGTGAACCCCAAACCGATGCTTCCCCTGGTAAACCGGCCTTTTATGCATCATTTTATAAGCTGGCTGAAATCCCACGGCATAGAAGACATCATTTTTTCCATGGGCTATCTTCCTTCCATCTTCAAACAGTATTTCGGAAATGGGTCCAAATTCGGGGTCGATATCACCTATGTGGTGGAAAGCCGGCCCCTGGGCACCTGCGGTGCGGTCAAGAATGCGCAAAAGCATTTGGACGACCAGGCGTTTATGGTGTTCAACGGGGATATCCTTACTTCCCTGGACCTTACGGCCATGG
>PWYO01000003.1 GCA_003567835.1 Actinomycetota bacterium
ATTGGGGTCCACCATGCCTGCACCCAAAATCTCCAGCCAGCCTGACCCGGAGCATACCCTGCACCCTGCCCCATCGCATATCCTGCAGGAGACATCCACTTCAGCACTGGGTTCGGTAAACGGAAAATAATGGGGTCTGAACCTGACCTTGCGGTCCTTGCCAAAAATCTTGTGGGCCACGGTCTCCAGGGTCCACTTCAGGTTGCCGAAATTGATCCCCTGGTCCACCACCAGCCCTTCGATCTGGGTAAACATGGGGGTATGGGAAACATCATAATCTCTCCGGTATACCTTGCCCGGCACGATGATGTAGACCGGGGGCTTATGTTTTTCCATATACCGGATCTGCACCGGTGAAGTATGGGTGCGCAGCAGCACATCCTGGTCTATAAAAAAAGTATCATGCAGAGACCTTGCCGGATGGTCCTGAGGGGTATTTAAGGCCTCAAAATTATAATAATCGGTCTCCACTTCAGGCCCCTGGGCAATACCAAACCCCATGCTGATAAAAATATCTTCGATTTCCTCAATGACTGAAGATAGGATGTTTTTGCTGCCCAGCGGTGGTTTTCTGCCCGGCAGGTTCAGGTCCACCACCTCTTTTCGAAGCTTTTGGTCAAATTGGGAACGTTTTAAGCGTTCCTCTTTTTCCTGAACCGCGGTTTCCATCTTTTTTCTGATTCTATTGGTGTTTTTACCTACCACCGGTTTCAGGTCATGGGCCAGCTTGCCGATATTTTTCAAAGTTGAAGAAACCAAGCTTTTTTTCCCCAGGAAACGGACCTTGATATTTTCAAGGTCTTTTAGCGTTTCCGCTTCATCCAGGCTGCGCGCAAATTGCGCATACGCCTGCTGCAAGCTGTTTACAATGTCTTGGGCCTTTTTCTCTTCCATCATCAACCTTTGCCCTGAATCAAGCAGACTGCTGCTGTTTGGCAACATGGGCCAGTTCTTTGAAAGCACCGGGATCATTGACCGCCAGCTCGGAGAGAATTTTACGGTTGACTTCCACATCGGCCTTCCGCAAACCATTGATAAACTGATTATAGGATATGCCGTTTAAACGGGCAGCCGCATTGATCCTGGTAATCCATAGTCTCCGGAAATTCCTTTTCTTGGTTTTCCTGTCCCTGTAGGAAAAGCTTAAAGCCTGGTAGACCTTTTCTTTGGCATTTCGGTACCGCTTGCTGCTGGTTCCGGTATACCCCTTGGCCTGCTTGAGCACATTTTTATGTTTCTTATTCTTAAGGCTTCCTCTTTTTACTCTCGCCATTTTTTATCACACCTTTCTATTTTCCAAGCATCCTTCTGACCTTCTTCTTGTCAGCATTGGATACAATTTCTTTCTGACCCAGCCTTCGTTTCCTGGTGGAACTTTTGGGGGTCAGCTTGTGGCTTTTAAAAGCCTTGTTCCTGGTTATCTTGCCGCTTCCGGTCATTTTAAACCGTTTGGCAGCACCCTTATGGGTTTTCATCTTAGGCATATGTCAACACTCCCTTTCTTTTTTCGTAAAAAATCTATGCCGGTCCCATGACCATGATCATATTATAGCCTTCCAGCTTGGGCGCCTGTTCCACCACGCCATACGCCTCCAGGTCCTGGATGAGGTCTTTCAGCATATCCATGGCAATGTCCTTATGCACAATTTCCCGTCCCCGAAACATCACCGTAATCTTGACCTTATTGCCGCTTTTTAAAAACCGTTTGATATGGTTCTTTTTGGTTTTCAAGTCATTGGTGTCAATTTTGGGCCGCAGCTTGATCTCCTTTACCACCACCTGGGTCTGCTTCTTTTTCCTTTCCTTTTCAGAAATCTCCAGTTTGTACTTATACTTGCCGTAATCCATAATCTTGCAGACCGGGGGTTTGGCGCCGGGGGCCACTTCCACCAGGTCAAGATCTCGCTCATATGCTTTGTCTAATGCTTCTCGGGTATCTATGATACCCAGCTGGGAACCGTCTTCGTCTATAAGCCGAACCTTGGGCACCCGAATCTGATCGTTGTGTCTAATGTTTTTGTTAATTTACTTGCACCTCCACTACTTTTACATAAAAAAATAGGCAAGCACGAACCACCTACCTATTTTTATTCCTGTTATAACCAAATCAGCAAGCCCATCTGCCGCCATTTGGTGAGAAATAGATGATTTCTACTTATCAAATTCCCAATATTTAATTGTAGGAAATTATACGCAATTTTTGCTGCCGTGTCTATACCGCTTCCTCTTCCTCTTCTTTGGGCGCATATTCTTTGGCCCAAGTTGGATCGGCGATCTTTCCATAATCTTCCGAATACTTGTCCAGGTCTTTGGCCAGATCGGTGACAATGGTCTCTGCACCGTCATGGGTTGCATAAGCGCCGCATTCTGCCACAATATCCCTCAGTACCTGGGGATTGTCGATGATGCTGCAGGGCCTCAGGTGGTTTTCATTATAAGGCTGCCGTTTTCTGAATGCCTTAAAGAAATCCGAAGTCAGCACCGCTTCCAGGCTCTTTTCCTTGATATTGTCTGCAGCAAAGTGTACAAACACGCAAGGCTCCACATCGCCGTTAACATTGATGTGCAGATAGTTTTTGCCCCCCGCCATGCAGCCGTTTACCAGGGGCCCGTCATTCCAGAAATCTGCAGCAATGATGTCTTTGGTCTTCCGGATCTCCAAAATTCTTTGCCTGCGGTGATCCCTCTGTTCAGGAGTGGGCATAAGGTTCATATCCGGCTCTCTGCCGATGGGAATATAGTTAAAATACCATCCCACAAATGCGCCCTTTTCAATAAAAAGGTCCACAAATTCATCGCTTACCACCATATCATTATTGTCCCGTACTGCAGTGACTGAATAGCCGAACAGCACGCCCGCTTCTTTTAGATTATCCATGGCATTCATGATGTTGTTCCAGGCGCCCTTGCCCCTTCGCGCATCGGTTTCCTTTTCAAAACCTTCCATACTGATGCAGGGAACGGCATTGCCCAGTTCGGCAAGCCTGGCAGCCACCTTCTTGTCAATCAGCTGGCCATTGGTATAGATCTGGAAAAAGGACCCGTGATGCCTTTCCAGAAAGTCATAGAGGTGTTCCCAGCAGAAAGGCTCTCCGCCGGTAATTACAAAGAAATAGATGCCCAGGTCATTGGCTTCCCTGATGACCCGGTTGCACACATCATAAGGCAGGTCGTCTTTTTTGGAATACTGCCACGCATAGCAGCCGTAGCATTTCAGATTGCATTTCATGGTAGGGCTGATGACCAAATGGTTGGGGGGATTCATGCCATGCTTTTGGGCAAATGCTTTCCGCTTGGGCTGCCCCTGAATCATAGCATTGTTGATAAGGTTCATGACCACCTTATCTCTTACTGCAGGCGACATGTCCACAATGGCTTTTTTAAGATTCACCAGCAGGTTTTCCAAAAAGTCCCTTTCTTCCTTGTTTTTCAGCTTGTAGACCCTTCCCTTGATGATGGAGAGCCATCTCTCATCAGAGATTTTGGGAAGCACTTTCAAAGCGCTTTTAATAGCCGCCTTGGTGGTGTAGAGTCTTACCCTTTCTTTGATTGTCATTTAGATACCCCTTTGTTTGTATATGGTAACTTTCGTAATATTAATCATGGTTTTATAGTTAATTATAGGAATTATTATCATAAAAATAAAGAATAAATTTATAAGCCGGTCTTCTTTTGATCTATAACCTCCCTTGCAGTGGCCGCAAACTGTTCCAGGCCGATTTCCTTGATGTCTTTGCCGGTTTTGGTTCGAATGGTCAATGTCCGGGTTTGCTGCTCTTTTTTGCCAATGACAATCATATAGGGAATCTTTCGAAGCTCC